>CAZADH010000020.1:20830-37986 GCA_964483805.1 uncultured bacterium | reverse complement strand
GTCGCACGGTGGTGTGCCAGGTGAGCCTGAACTTGGCGCCGATGATCAGGAGCGGTTTGCGCGCCCACGCCGGCGGCAGCAGCTCGAGGTGATAACCCCGGTGCGGGTCGAGGCAGTACCCCGACCGCAACAACAGACCGATCAGCAGCGCGCGCAAACAATGGCGGTGTCGGCTGCGCGGGCCGGTGTGAAACACCCGTTGCCGTGTGCGCCGGCGCAGGTGCGTGCTGTCGATGCCGGCGATGACGAGTTTGCCTGCGCGCAGGGCAGCGCGAACGCGATCGGCACCACAGTGCTCGCGCAACCAGCGGCGCAGACGCACCCGCCACCGTTTGCCGATGACGACGCGGGTCAGTTCGCCCTCGGTCTTACGGGTCAGCGCCGCCAGCAACGTTTGCCGACAGCACGGCAGCGGTTGCGGCAGTTGCAGCAGCTCACGCTTGAGCCGGCGGGTGTAGCCGCCGCGGCGCGGTCGCCCGTCGAGCGGGTCAGTGGTCGCCGAGTTCGTCGGCATGGTTCATCTCATCGACGACGTAATGAGCGAGGGTCTCGGCCAGTGCCGCGGAATTGTGCCGCAGCAGATCGCCCTCGAGCAGGTAGTCGCCAGTGATGACGCGGATACCCAGTTCCTCGATCTGCGCCACCGTCGGCGCAACCCAGGTCTGTTTCTGGGCGGCGTACCGCTCGAGAATCGCCCGACTGGCACGCCGGCTATTGATCACCGCCGCATCGATACGGGTGAGCGAGGTCATGGCCAGCAGCGTCTTCACGTGATCGATTGCGGCAAAACCGTCGGTTTCGCCCGGTTGGGTCATGACGTTGCAAATGTAGACGACGCGGGCCGGAGAGCGGTTGATCCGCTCGGCGATGCCCGGCACCAGTAGATTTGGAATCACGCTGGTGAACAGGCTGCCCGGCCCGAGCACGATCAACTGGGCCTGGTCGATCGCCGCCAACACCTCGGGCGTCGGCAACGGGTCGGCGGGCGTGATCCGCACCCCGGAGATCTTCTTGCCGGCCGCAGTGATCGCCGATTCGCCGACGATCGTGGTGTCGTCGGTGAACGAGGCCTGCAACTGCACGTTGTCGAGCGTGACCGGCAGCACCCGCCCGGATATTGCTAAAATATTGCTCGACTCGCGCACCGCCGAGCCGAAATCACCCGTCACCTCGGTCATCGCCGCGATCAGCAGGTTGCCGAAGCTGTGGCCCCCCAGCGAACCCTCGGCGAAACGGTGTTGAAAGAGCCGGCTGAGAATGTTCTCGGAGCGCGACAGCGCCACCAGGCAGTTGCGAATATCGCCCGGCGGCAGGATCTGGTAATCCTTGCGCAACTGGCCCGACGAACCGCCGTCGTCGGTCACCGTCACCACCGCCGTCAGGTCGAGGGAATACTCCTTGAGGCCCTTCAGCAGAGTCGAGAGGCCCGTGCCGCCGCCGACCGTGACCACGCGCGGATTCTGGACCCGGCGTGCCTGCGGATGGGCACGAAACAGGTCGCGCACCCGCTTGGGCGCATCGGGCCGACTGCGCGCCAGCAGCGCCAGCGCCCCCTTGAGCCCCGAGAAGATCCAGCCGATGCCGAGCACCAGCGCCACCACCGAGGCGATGAGATACCCGGTCGGGAAGAAACTCTGTGCGGTCTCGATGTTGCCGGGGATGGCAAACAGCGTGAACATCAGGCCCAACGCCATCGCCAGCGAGAGGAAGAAGAACCCGACCCAGGTGAACAGCAACCACCGCTTGAAGCGAATGCCCGGATACAGCCGGCGCCAGAACGAATGGTCGCTCATGCTCGTTTATAAATACGTTGTATGGAACCGTGTCGGCGCCGGGTTGCGCCAGTCTGTGTCGGTCCGCCCGCCACGGATGGCGCAGTGGGCGTTTGCTGCCATGGACGTGGGCAGGAGCCCCGGATCGGGCCGGCGCCACGGATGGCGTGATTCGGCCCGAGCAGGCAGCGCGAAACGACAGTTTCGCGCAGTGCAAACGACCCGGCTCACGGTTTGTTCATCCGCTGCTGCAACTGGCGCGAAAACACCTCGGCCGTCGAGATGCCCATCTTGCGCAGGTAGAAGTTCATCGCCGCGGTCTCGACGACGACCGCGAGGTTGCGGCCCTCGCGCACCGGGATGGTCGTTGCCGGCACCTCGACCTTGAGGATCTTCATGGTCTTCTGGTAGATGCCGAGCCGGTCGTAATCTTTGTGGTCGTCCCATTTCTCGAGGTTGATCACCATCTCGATCGGTTTCTCGTCGGCGGTGGCGGCGATGCCGAACAACGCCCGGATATCGATGATGCCCAGGCCGCGGATCTCCATGTGATGCCGGATCATCTCGTTGGGGTAGCCGATCAGCTTGGTGTCAGACACCTTCATGACCTGCACCGCGTCGTCGGCGACGAGCCGGTGGCCGCGCTTGAGCAGCTCGAGGGCGCACTCGCTCTTGCCGATGCCCGACGGCCCGGTGATCATGATGCCGACGCCGAACACCTCGACCAGCACGCCATGCATGCTCTTGCGCGGCGCGAAGCGGTTGTGCAGGTAGCGCGACAACTGGTAGGTGAACTCGCCGATGCGCTCCTCGGTGCGCACCACCGGGATCGCCTTCTGTTGCGCGAGTTGCACCATGTCGTCGGGTACGAGCAGGTCGTCGGTGACGATGATGCACGGAATATTGAAGAACAGAAGTTGGCGCAACCGCGTCTTGCGGGTCTCGGCGGGCTGATCGCCGAGGTAGGCCAGCTCGGTGCGGCCGAGCACCATCACCTTTTCGTAACCGAAATGCTCGTAATAGCCCGCCAGCTCGAGGCCGGGACGATGCACCTCGGGCGAGATGATCTTGCGGTCGAGGCCTTGCTCACCGGCCAGCACCGACAGGCCGAGATCTTTGACCACTTCGCGCACCAACACCAGTGCCATGCCGTGTCTCCTGTATTTATGCGGCAGCGTCGGCCCACGCGGCGGTTACTTGCACGCGCCGTCGAGGACCCTCGATTATAACAGAAACCGTCAATCCGTCGACCGTTCTTACAGCCGCATTTGCTCGCAGGGTCCGGTTACAGAGAAAACAGACAACCGACACGGCACGTACTGTGGCATGCCAATGACCGCCACAGGCGCGAGCATTGGTTGTCCATGTGCTCATCGGTCCGACGTTCGCCGGGGCGTCTTCCTGTACAACTCCGCGATGCGTTGTGTCGCTGGATCGGTTTTCAGCAGCCTTTGGTACTCCTTCTGATGGTCTGCCGCGGTCCAGCCCTTGGCACATTTCAGGGTGGTGTCCGCGCCGGCTTTGACGAGCGCAGCGAAGATGGCAGGCTCGGGATTGTATGCTGCCTTCATCAGGGCGGTCTGCTTTTGAAAGTCGACGTCGTTGAGTTGCGCGCCCGCGCGCGCGAGGACGGCGATGATCTCCGGCTCATAGGAATTCCCGGCCGCTACCATGAGAATCGTCTCTCCCAGGGTCGGTTCCTCCATATTAACGGTCGCGCCGGCGTCAATCAGTACCTGAATCACCTGAGCGCTGCTATTGGTGCGAACCGCCTTTTGCAGGATCGCCTCGTCCTTGGTCTCTCTTGGCTTGGCTCCGGATTTCAGCAGCAATTTGATGACCTCCGGATTCTCATTCTGCTCCGCCGCACACTCCAACGCACTGTCGCCCCAGCGGTTGCGTTCGCTGAGTTTTGCTCCGGCTTTGAGGAGAGTCCGGGTCACGTCCGCGCTGGCGTTGAACCCGGCCGCCAGCATGAGAGGAGTCTGACCGTTGGAATCGCTGGCATTGACGTCGGCACCCGCAGCGATCAGTTCCTCAATGATATCGGGGCTGCAGTTCATGGCTGCCCACATCAAAGGAGTATTGTTGCGGTCATCCCTGGCCTTGACGTCGGCACCCTGTTTCAGTGCGGCTCGGACCTCATCGAGTGTGGGTGGCTTGGTGGAGTGTCGCAGCATATCGGCCAGACTTTGCGTCTCGGCAAAAGCAACGGTGCTTGCCATGAATAGAGCCACCAACAGAAGGTTCATTGATCTCACGCAACGACTCCTGACTCACGAGGATTCGGGACGCTCACGCGGTGATTACCAAATATAGCACGGCGGGTGCGCGCGTTGGAAAACGCCGCAATCCTGTTGCAATTTTTCCGGCGGTGGTGTAGACTCATATCACCCTCGCCGGGGTGGTGAAATTGGCAAACACGTAAGATTCAGGATCTTATGCCTTAACTGGCTTCGGGGTTCAAGTCCCCGCCTCGGCACCGGTCATCGCAAACCCGCTCAACTGAGCGGGTTTCGTCGTTGTGGGCCAGATGGAATCCAGTGGGGCGTTGCGAAACGGTGGCAGGTCACGACCTTCGCCTCGCCGGTTCTGCGCACAGAACTACGGTCACCTTTTCCTGGGGGACACCATGAATACAATGTATGCCGGCCACAACCAGGTCTACCGCAAGCTCCGCGGCACCGCTGCCGTCGGTTGGGACAAGACCGAAGAGGCTTATCAGCAGCGTTTCGCCGCCATTGCCGGCGTGTTGCCGCGGCTCGGCCTGCCGCCATCCCCGCGCACGCTCGAACTCGGGTGTGGGGCCGGCAACATCTCGGTGTGGTTCAGCCGTCAGGGATTTGCGGTTACGGGCCTCGACATCGCGCCCGATGCCATCGCGTGGGCCCGGGAGCGCGCCGCCGCCGAGGAACAGGCCGTCACCTTCATTCTCGGCGACCTGTGCACGGCCATGCGCGACCTGCCGACCGGTTTCGACTTCGTCTTCGACAGTCATCTCCTGCACTGCATCATCGGCGCCGACCGCCCGCCATTGTTGCGCGAAGTGTGGCGCGTGCTGCGCCCTGGCGGCGTGTTTCTGGTCGACACCATGTGTGGCCCGGTGCATCTGCCGGCCGAGGCCCAGGGATTCGACCCGGTGACCAAACTCTGCACCGTGAACGGCATCACCACCCGCTACATCGGCGACGTGCCCGACCTCGAAGCCGAACTGCTGGCGGCCGGTTTCACCCTGATGTTCACCGACGTCTATGAAAAGGGCAACAACCAGACGGTGTTCATCGGCTGCCGCCGGTGACGGCCCCCAACGGAGAAGTCCGGGCCCCCGAAACGCAGGACGGAAATGTCGAGGAGAAGAGGGACTCGGTTGCCGCTATTTACCAGCGCGGATCGTCACTTCCCGCGACTTGGCACGTCCCGGTCGCAGTTGGGCTGACCCGGGAAAATGGGTGACATGACACTGATTAGCACACTAACCGATGTTACATTGAGCCTCTTTTGAGGCGGAATGGTGACACGACTGCGAGAACAGAATTCGGATCATGTCACCGAAAAAAAAGAGCATGAACACAATGTATGGCTGCCACGACTCTGGAAGATTCTGAGCCGGGCAACCGATGACGTCCTTTGCGCTGGCACCTGGGCTTTCCCTGGCTCCGGCATTCGTGTTACGTTTCGGTCAATGAAAACGCGGTCTGCCCGGATCGCAGGAGGAGCGGGAGCAATGCACAGTGTGACGAAGTGGCGCATCGGCGTCCTGGTGGCCGTTCTGGCGATGCTGTCGGCGTCGGCCATGGCCGTGAACATGCGGGGAGCGCTCGGGGAGCACGATCCCAACCGCAATCGGGCGATTGACGCCACCGGCGGCCCGGCATCCGTTCCTGCAGACGGGCCCAACCGGGGTGGCAACAACACCGCGGACGCGGACGCCCTGCGCCCCTGCACGCTGGCGGTGATGGGCGAATTGCATGCCCGGCCGGACCGACTGCCCTTGCTGCGGCAGGCCTTCGCGAAAGTCGATGCCCTCGCCAGCCTTTTCGGACTCGTCGTCGTCGGCGACCTGTGCGCCAATCTGGGCACCAGCGCCGAATACGAGGTGCTCCGCCGCAGTCTGAAAGACGTGTCGGCTCGGGTCTTCGCGGTGCCGGGGAACCATGACATCCTCTACCGCGACAACCTGGTCGACGGCGAGAGGCGACGTGGCACTCCGGCCGAACGGAAAACCAAACAGGAGCGGTTCAAGCGCGCGCTCAACCTCAAATCCCTGTTCTATGCGAGAAAGGCGGGCGGGCACCTGCTCGTTTTCCTGCCGCCTGATGCGTTGCGCGGCATGCCGAATTGTCTGCCGTCCGATGAGACGTTCGCGGCCCTGCGGCGGACGCTGCGCGCGAACCGCCATCTGCCGACCATCATCTTCTGCCACGCGGCGCTGGACGGCAGTTACGGCGAGCGGAAGGCCGCAGACCCGCTGAACGCCTTCGCCCAGCCGTCGCGAAAAATCCGCCGCATCCTGCGCGACAATCCCCAGGTCTATCTCTGGTTCGCGAGCCATCTGCACACGACCCCGTCGCAGGCTGACTACAACTGCCCCGAGAACAAGGTGGGCCGCGTCACGGTCATCCACGTCCCGCCGGCCCAGGCGCGGCCTTGCTATCTGCAGACGGTCAGGCTGTCGCCCAAGGGCGCGATCGTCCGCACGATGGATGTCGGAACGGGCCGATTCCTCAAGCGGCACACCCGGGTCTTCCGGGTCAAGAGCAAGACAGGGCCGGTGAAGCCGGCCACCCCCGCGGCCCCGGACCCGAGCGATGACATCGATCGGGACAAGGGTCTTGGCAAGGCGCGCATCGTCGTGACCAATGCGCACTCGGGTGGCAATCGCAATCGGGACGGGTTCGGCAACTGGCTGGCCGACCAGGAACCAGACGTAGCGCTGGTTTGCGAGGCGTCCGGCATGACGCCGCACCTGCGTCCCGCGGGCAGGGTCTACGACGCCGGTTCGTCCACCAAGGGGCGCCGGGAAGTCGCGATCGTGGTTCGCCATGGGTTGCCGGTGGCGGCGCACGATCAGGGCAAGGTGTCCCCCGATCTGGGCACCGGCATCGCGCACGACCGGTGGTGGACCCGCGTGCAAACCCGTGTTGCGGGCGTGAAGACGCGGATCTATTCGCTTCACCTCAATGCCGTCATCCAGGAGCGCAGTGGTGAGCCGATGGCGGGCAAGCGTTGGGCAGTGACCCGCGAGGGCCTCGTCGATCTCGAAAACCGTTGGCGCGAAGACATCAAAGCGGGTTGGGGCGTCCTCATCGGTGGGGATCTCAACTGGAACGACGCGCGGTCCCGGGCCAACTCGGAACGCATGGCTCCCGGCCGGGTTTTCGGGCGGCTCGGCCTGACCTACGTCAACCACGAACTGATGTGGCTGGCGTGGACGCCGGGCACGCATCAATCAGCCAAGCGTCAAGCCATTCCGCCGACGAGCATTCCCGGGCTCATTCCCGAGGAACACCCCGCTCTGCGCATCGATCTGCGCGCGCGGCCGCAGCCCGACGATCTCGAGCCGGACGGTGAGGAATCCCGCGTGGTTGCCCGCGACGAGGAACCGGCCGACGACGAGCGCATCGAAGCCGCACCGACAGACGCCGACCTCGAGACCGCCGACCCAGCGGACGATAGCTTGCTCGATGGCCCGGCCGATCCGGCACCCGATGCTGACGATGCGTCAACTGACGCAGACGACACCGTCACCGGTGACGACACTGCGACTCCGCTGGATGAATCCGGCTCAGGTGAAACCGCGGTCGACTGATCGACTGCGCAAGGCGACGGCGCTGAGGCAGATGATGCGATCGTATGACATTTTGCCGACCTCGGTGATCACCGCGCGCAAGGCCGCGGTCTGACCCCAGCGTTGCCGCACCTCTTTCTCACGGTCAGTCCGGTCAGGGCCGCCAGTCGGCTGACGGTCCAGGGTGTTTGTTTGCTGTTCATGACCCCACCCCAGCCTACACCCTGACGTTACGTCGGGGCCAAGCATGGGATTGGCGAATCACCGATTTGGGGTCGGCGTTGGCCGACGTGCGACTGCAGCAAGGTATCCCGACTGGTGCCTCTGCTGGTGAGCGCACAAGATACAATCTGATTCGCGAATGTACTATTCGCTTTTCATCCGGCCCAAGCAGGAAACACCCACCGGACGTCACGGCGCCTCGCGCAAAATGGGCACCGACGCCGTGGCCGTTCCCGACGAACTCGATCGACCCGGCAGCGCCGGCACCGGGGGAACGATCACCCCGCGAAAGCGTAGCGAGCGACCCGGTACTGACAACGGATTCGTATTCACTTAGCGGCCGCTGAAGCAGCTTGGCCTCGAACAACTTTTCGAGGTTTTCGCGCGTCAGATGGTCGATCATGATCGGATGCCACTTGTTGTATTCAGTCATGGCGTCCCTGAGCTCTTTCTGTTTTGTCTGGGTCGGAGCACCCGATTCGGACGTCCTCTCCTCGCCGACCCGTGTTGCGGAGGTCGCAACGTCAGCGGCAGCACCTTGATGGCAGGCCCAGATCGACACGACGAGTGCTGCAACAATGGCCGCCGACAGGCACAGTCTCCGTTCCCAAATCCCTATCCTTTGGAACAGAGAATTCGGATCATGTCTCCGAAAAGCCACGAAAAGCGCATGGCCCAAAAAGGCGCCACGGATGCTGGACAGGCTGAGCGAGGTCGGCTAAGCTGGCGTGGTTACGGGCCGACATTCCCCTGGGGCAGGACCTCAACCGGTCTCGTGCGAGGTTCTGCCTGACGTTCCGAGGTTGAGAGGAGTCCCTATCGGTATGCTTCAGACCTTCGGATTGACCCGACGCTTCGGCTCATTCACCGCCGTCGATGGACTTGATATCGCCATCGCCCCTGGAACCATCCTCGGCTTCGTCGGACCAAACGGTGCCGGCAAGACTTCCACTATCCGCATGCTGACGGGTGAATCGCGGCCCACAGCGGGTTCCGTGACCTATGAGGGGCAACCCATCGACGCCGATCCGATAGGGTACCGCCGCCGCATCGGCATCGTTTCGGCTGAGCCCTTCGCCTATGACTACCTGACCGGCCGAGAGTTCCTGCATTTCGTCGCTGACATCAGGAATCTTCCGCCTGCCGAAGCGGAGGCCGTGATCGACGAAAACATCGACCGGTTCGAACTGGCGGACCGCATCGATTCCCTCGTCGGAACATGGTCCACCGGGATGCGGCGAAAGCTCGCCATCATAGCGGCTCTGATGCATCGCCCCACACTGTTGTTCCTCGATGAACCCACCAACGGTCTCGATCCCGTGGCGGTGGTCCGCTTCCGCGATCTGCTTCTGGCGCTGCGGTCGGCCGGAACAGCGATCTTTCTCACCACGCACATTCTCGAGGTCGTCGAGCGCATTGCCGACACCATCATGGTCGTGCGGTCCGGGCGGATCGTGGCTCAGGGCCGACTGGCCGACCTCAGGACTCGATTCGGGCGGCCCGACGACGCGGCGGTCTGCGATCTCGAAACGATTCTCATGGCCACCGAGTCTCAATCGACGCGGAACGACCCGTGATCGGCACCCTGATCCGTGGGCATCTCTTGATGCTGCGCCACCGCGCGGTCGCCGCCGGCTGGGTCGAGCGCCTCGGGGTGGTGGCATTGCTGGCGCTGCCGCTCGTTTTTGACATCCTGATCGCCCGGGCCATCTTTCAGGATCCAGAGTTCCTGATCGACTTGCTCGGCCGAACCGGGTTTGCCGGGCTTGATCGAATGGCAACCGGCCTTGGGGCACTCACGTTCGCGGTCGCTCTGGCGGTGTCGGTAGTCGAGGAATTGCGCAACACGCTGGGGGGCGGCGAGGAGGTCATGCTCCGGCAACTACCGGTGACAGCCCGCGACTTCTTCGTGTGGCGAACCTTGACCATCGTGGTTCGGCTTGGCGTAACCGGTCTGTTGATGCTGCCACTTGGCGCGGTGTATCTGTTCTGGATCGCGCACCGATTTGGTCTGATGGCCGCCCCGCCGCTGGCCTTGCTACTGCTGATTCTGGGGACCGGCTGGGCACTGTTGGTGGCTTTCGTGACCATCATGGTGTCGGCCGTACTGGCGCAGATTCTCACCAGGGTCCAACCCCAAGTTGCCCTGATTCTGGCGATCATCGCGACGGTAGCGGTTGGTGCCGCCGTCCACTTGGATGTCCGGGAGCGGGCAACAGCTCTGTCGACAAGGCTTCCCGGGCCACTCGCCTATGTCGTGGCCCTGTCCGACAGCAGGTTGGCCCAAGGTCTTCGTCTCACCCCGTTGGTCACCCTTCCCTCGGTTCTGGACGGCCTGGACGACGGTGATGGCTGGCACATGGTGCGACAGGCAATGCTTGCCGCATTGGGCTTGCTGATCATCGGATGGCTGGCAGAGCGCTCCGTCGCGACATTGGTGTGGAACGATCTGAACACTCTGCGGGAGCGGCGGCTCGAGGTCATGGGCCTGGTCCCTTCGCTCACGAATCGCGACTGGCTGCCGAGTTGCCACGGCGCCAGCCGGGCCGCCCTGATCGATGATCTTTTGTTCTTGCGACGACGACTGGCCTTGCCGGCCATCCTGCTGGTTGTCCCCAGTGTTGTTGGGGCCATTCTGCTTCCGCGTGAAGGACTCGAGCGACTGGGCCTGCTCGACAACCCGGCATGGCTGCTGATGTCGCATGCGTCCGTTCTGTCGATCGTCATTTCCGATCTATGTCTGCTCGAGGTAGCCGAGAAGCCGGCCATGCTCCCATTGATGCGCCAATTGCCGATCGACCTGGCCGACTGGCTTCGCAGGAAGGGTCGCCATGTTGCCATCGCCGCAGCCTCGGTGCTCACTTCTGCGTGGCTGGTCTGGCTGGTCATGCTGCCGGACCGCTGGGTCGAGTTGCTGGTGGCAGGTCTGTTCATTCCCGCCGTGGCATCCACATTGCCAGGCTTGCAGGCAGGCGTCGTCTATCGGGTGCTGGCCGCAATCGAGTGGCCGAGGGAGGGCTCGGGTGCCGGGTCGGTTCCGATGGTGGCAACCGCGGCAGGGTTCCTGTCGATGTTCACCTGGCTGATCACCTCGATGCTCGCCTGCCAACACCTTGGTGCACCAGCAGCAGCAGCGGTGGTGACCCTCTGGGCCATCGTGGCCTGCTGGGTCCACCGGTGGGGGCGCGTCGCGTTCAGCCGACACATCCGAAGCACGTGAGATCGTCTGGGGGCGGGGCTCCCCACACCAAAGCGGCGATTGGAAAAATGGGTGACATGATACTGATTGAATCAACGACCGATGCCACGTTGGGCGGCATCCATGGCAGAAAAGTGGCACAACTGCAGGAGTGAAATACGTATCATGTCACCAAAAAAATGTGTCATTTTTCGCTGTCGAAGGTGTGACCTGTTTGGGTCCGTTACGGGGCCGGGGCTGTCAATCGATAGAGGTGGTATTTGGCCGGGGTTTCGTTGGTCGCAGCCATCATGACCAGACCGCCGGTGGGGTGCGCCCTCAGTGGCCCCAGACCGCCAATGTACGGCACTCCGCCGGGGAAGCTCAGAGACACCCGCAGCAACGTCCCGTCGGGAGCGCACCGGAGCATGCGGCTGTTCTCGTTGAAGAACAGCGCCCCATCGTTGGTGATCGCGAGGTCGGTGGGTCGATACAGGTAGACGGCGGTCCGCGACCACGGCGCCGCACCCGGATCCCAGCCGGTCGGGGCTGACCCGCCAAGGTGGCCGATCCAGGTCGAGACCGTTCCATCGGCGGTGACCTTGCGAATGCAGTTGTTGCCGGCATCGCCGACGAAGACCTGGCCGGTGGCATCAATGGCCAGCGATGTCAGTCCGCCATCCGGCGCGCCGAAACGGGCCGTGGCCCCGGGGCCGTCGATGGCGCCGCCCTCGAAAACGCCGCCGGGCAACGGCGCCGAGCCAGCCAGCACCGTGAACGAGGCGGCGCCCTGCCTGCGCATCAGCGCGTACGGGCTGGCCACGAAGATGGCGCCATCGGGCGCCACGGCGAGGTCCTGGCACGAGTTGGCCGGGAAGGACCCCTCGGACACTGTCGTGACGGTTGCACCGACGGCGAGATGCCGGAGCTGTCCGCCGCTCCGATCGAGCATGTAGAACGAGCCATCGCCTGCATGGGCGATAGCGCTCAGATACTCAATCGGGTTCTCGAGGACGTATCCGTCAGTGCCGGCCACGATGCTCAACCGGCCGTCGGTGCCGAGACGGTTGACCGAGTAACGGTTGGTGACGAACACCGTGCCGGCCGCATCGATGGCAAAGCCGCGCCCCGAATACACCTGCGCCCCGCTGAAGATGTCGGCCGCGAGAGTGGCGATCTGCAATGCGAAGACAGGCGGCGCTGCCGTTCCGCCGAGGTAGTTGCCAATGGTGATGTCATCGACACCAAACGCATCGGGCTGGGCGCTGGTGACCGGGTCACCGTACTTGCCGACGAAGACGTCGCTCTGCACCTTGGTTATGAGGCTCTGGGCGTTGGCAACATACCCGGCGGTGTTGTTGAGTTGTTGATTGAGCACATACTTGGTGGCCGACTGATGCACCCGTTCGACCGTGCTGTTGGCATCGGCGTTGGGGAAGATCGTGCGCGCCAGGGTCACCGGCCCCTTGCGATCGAAGTCGTCGATGTCGGCGAACAACGTCGGCTGCGTGCGTCGGGCCTCGGCATAGACCAGTGCCTTCGCTGTTGTGATCGCATCGACCTGCACCGGAATCTCGGTCGCCAGGGTTGCCGAAGCCGGCGCTTTGACATACCGCGACAGCACGGGACCCTTGTCGTCGCTGACCTCGAGCGACAGTTCCCCGGCCCGCGCCCGGCCACGCAGCGCGCCGGAGACGGTGACCAGACTGTTGACCACGCCCTTGTCGTCGAAGTCGCCGGCCGTCAAGGTGCGCAACGGCACCCGCTGTGCGACGCCGTTTTCCTCGAAGGCGACGTAGATCTTGGGCGGGACCGGGTGCTGCAACATCGGCCGCAGATCGACCGGGGTGGTCGACCGGCCGGCCAGTGCCGTCACGCGTAGCTTGACGTCGGGCTGGGCTGTGCCGAACACCGGTTCGGCGGCGCGGATGAAGTAATACGCTGTATTGCCATTCCACCAGCGCTCGAGCAGTCGCAGTTGGCCGCTGCGATCGAACCAGATGTCCTGCACCTGGGCGAGCCGGGCCTCGGCCCCGACGCCGTTGCACCATGCCGACTGGTCATTGAGATTGCCGGCAAGGGTTCGCACGGCTCCATCGGCCGTGACCAGCCGCAGCGCCTTCGAGGACGTGCCGTTGTCGAGGACCACCGAGTTCCCGTTGGTGTCGGTGGTGATCAACTCGGGAGCATACAGTCGCGCCAGGCTGCCGGTGCCATCCACGACCCCGAGCCCGGCGTCTCCCGGCTGACCCGCCAGGGTCGAAACCGTACCGTCGGCAGCAATACGACGTATGCAATGATTGCCGGTATCCGTGACATAGAGCCGGCCCGAACCGTCATAGGCGGCATCGGTCGGACCGTAAAAGCGACTGGCGGCCGCCGCACCATCGACGTGACCGCTCTGATTGAACGCCCCGCCGAGGGTTGTTATCTGCCCGGCGGCCGTGACCCTGCGAATCACATTGGCAGAGGGCTCGCAAACGGCTGCGTCGCCGGTCGGACCGACCACCAGACTGTAGACCTGCGCGAGCGGCACTTCCGCACCCTCCACCAGGCCGGTCGGCGTGGTCCGGTAGGGTGTGCCGGCCAGCCACGACACCGCCCCGGCACTACTGACCCTGCGGATGCGATAAATCTCCGGGACCATGAAGTTCCCGGTGCCGTCGATGGCCACATCGAGTGGACCGGAAAGCTGTGCCGCGACGCCCATGCCATCGACCCAGCCGGGTGTGTCAACGGTTCCGGCGAAGACGTCGAACCGGCCGTCGGGGGTCAGGCGCACGATCACGTTGCGCGTATTGTGGGCAAAGTAGGTGTTGCCAGCCGCGTCGATGACCCCGCCGCGGAGGCGGTCTCCGGAAGCCGCCGGATTCGGCTGCCAACCACCAAATGCGGCCGACGCCACGGCCACCGAGAGTCGCAACGCCGTTGCCTGTGACAACGTGGACGGCGGCATCGCCACGTGCTGGACGGCCAGGTCGCCGACCGTTTGATACACCGCGGCGCTGCTGCGATCGAGTGTCGCGACCAGGGTCTCGAGTCGGCCGACGAGGCCGGTGCCCGATAGCGCCAGCACCGTCGGATTGGCGATGACCGCTTCGACCGCAGCCGCCAGCACATCGCGCGAAAGGCGTGACCCCTTCGGGTTCACGACGATCGTGTTCGGACCGGCGCTCAGATCGAGGGCCCCGCGAAACGCTGTCGCGTTGGCGACCGACCCGCTGGCGATCGTGATTCGCGCGAGGGTGGGCGCGATCGGCACGTCGGTGAAATGGGCGCTGGCCGTGTCGCCAATCGCCACGACATCGGTCGCCCGGATGGTGGTCGGGTTGAGCGCGTCGGTGGGCCGAATCGTGATCAGTTCGAATCGCACCACAGTGCCGGCCGCAGCGCGAATGGCCGCCTCAGGAACGGGCTGCCGCGATGGTGTTGCGGGCGCTTCGTCGAGGCGCACCGCGAACCGTACGTCGGCGCCGCCCGCAATCCCGGCGCTGCTGGTGCCAGCGTATCCTGCCGGATCGGTCGTCGGGTTGTGGCCGGGCAGACAGCCTGTCAGAAGAACGAGCGAGACCCACAGGGAAACCAACAGGTGACGTGCGGTCAAATGAGTTCCTCCCCCCATTGCGTTGCCGGCAATTGCAGGTCGACGCTTGCTTCGGACATGCTACCACAACAGCGTCAGCAACTGAAGCGGGTTCGGTCCGATGCGCTCGGTAGAACACGCGTCGATACTGTCCTTGTGGTAATGATTGATCACGCGACCGACGATCGTTGCGGCAGCCTGGAACCAGTCTCTGCCAAGACGCCGGCGATCAGGTCCGGCCGCCACCCGCGGCAGGCGGGGGCGAACCCAGCGAACATGGTGAGGTTTTTTGTGGTGAACAAACTCCGTAAATACATTAGCAATCGTCAGGAGTTGGCTGCGATGGCCAAAGTGTCGGCATCGATGAACCGCACAGCCGATGGCGTGGAGGCTCGCGGGCAGGGGACGCGTCGTCGGGCCAAACCAGCCGGTCGCGCGGAACCCGGCAGCGAGAAAAAGCGGTGACATGATACTGATTAAATCAACGACCGATGCCACGTTGGGCGGCATCCATGGCAGAAAAGTGGCACAACTGCAGGAATGAAATACGTATCATGTCCCGAAATACGTGTCACCGGGAATATCCGAGTATGCCTGAAGATACGGAAATGGAAAATACGGATCATGTCACCAAAAAAAGCTGTCACCAAGAAAAGCACGGCTCCGAAAAGGATGTCCTGAAAATCTGTCTATGAAAAAAGTGGGTTTGTGTTGGTGAGGGTTGAGAGTGTGGAATTTTTTGCTGCATTTACCGCCCGGCGCATTCGAGGTATCATGGGGGTGTCTTTGTTGGCGACCGTGGCTGCATCCGTTTTCGTGATGACGTGTGAACGTTGACGCAACCTCGAGGCAACAACCATCATGATCTCCGATCTGATTCTCATCATCGTCGTCGGCCTGGCGAGCGGGTTGCTGGCCAGGAGCGTCGGGCAGCCCCTGTTTCTTGGCTATATCCTCGCCGGGGTCATCGTCGGGCCGCATACCGGCGGCGTGACGGTTTCCGGCATTCCGCAGATCGAGCAATTGGCCGACATTGGCGTTGCCTTGCTCCTGTTCTCGCTCGGGCTCGAGTTCACCCTGAAAGACCTGCTGCCGATTCGCGGGGTGGCCATCGCCGGCACATGTATTCAAGTTGTATTGACGTTCTTCATGGGTTTTGCCGTCGGCCAGGCAGCGGGATGGTCCGTTACGGCGTCGTGGTGGTTCGGCGCCGCGGTGGTGTCATCGAGCACCGCCGTCATTCTCAAGACCTTGACCGACCGCGGTCACCTGCGCACCCTGTCGGGGCGGGTGATGCTCGGCATGTCGATCGTCCAGGATCTGACCGTGATTCCGTTGATGATCCTGCTGGGTGGCATCATGAAGAGCGGGGTCAGTGTTGCTGGCGTGTTCCTGCCGTTCGTCTATACGGTGGCGTTTCTCGCCATCATGCGCGTGGTCGGCACCCACCTGACGCCGCTGTGGTTGCGCTTTATCGCCCGCTTCAACTCGCGCGAGCTGTTCATGCTCGCCGTCATCGGCCTCGGCCTGGGCATCGGTTACATCTCGCACCTTGCCGGTCTGTCGCTGGCGTTTGGGGCGTTCGTGACCGGCCTGGTGCTCAACGAGTCCGAGTACGGGCACAAGGCGTTGGTCGAGATGATTCCGCTGCGCGACCTGTTCAGTCTGGTGTTCTTCGTCTCGGTCGGCATGCTGCTCGATCCGGTTCTGTTGTGGCGGCACGCGAGTGAGATCATCGCTCTGGTCGGCGCCGTCTGTTTCGGGCGCGGTTTTCTGCTCGGTGCGGTCACCTACGCGTTTGGCTACCGGCGCATCATTCCGGTCGCGGTGTTCTTCGGCATGCTGCCCATCTCCGAAATCGCGTTCGTGGTCATTCGCACCGGCGCCGCCGAAGGGGCGCTGGCACCCGATGTCTACTCGATCGTTCTCAACACCGTCATCGTCTCGATGCTGATCGGGCCGGTGGCGGCGCGGCTGGTGGCTCCCTTCTACCGCGGTCTGCGGCGGCTGTGGCCCGAAGACGGGGTGGTGGCGATCAACCTGCCGCGCGAGCCCATGCAAGACCACGTCATTGTTGCCGGCGGTGGTAAATTTGCGCGCTACGTTGCCCTCGCGTTGCGGGCGAACAAAACGCCGTTCGTGGTGATCGAGCCGCTGTATCAGTCGTTTCATGAAGGCCAGGCACAAGGGTTGCCGATGATCTACGGGGATCCCGGCCAGGAGACGGTGTTGGACGCCGCGGGACTGGCCCGGGCCCGCGTGGTGTTGTTCACCCAGACCGATCTGACGGAAACGCAGGCGGTGATGGCGCACCGGGCAGCCCGCGGCCTGTCCTTCATCGGGCTGGCGCAGGCCGACGCCGCCGCTGAGCGGACGGCATTGTTGGCGGCCGGGTGTGCCCGCGTCGTCGCCGTCGACCTCGAAAGCGGGCTCGAGATGGCGCACCAGGTCTTGCAGGCCATGAACACACCCGAGAGTGAGGTCCGCCGTCTGCTTGACGCCATCCGCTGTCGCGAGTTACGTGCCGGCCACGCAGCCGACAGCGGCGATTGCGTCCTGCCTCCCGCGTGATACACAGCCGCCTAACTCTGGCAGGGGACGCCGATAAACAGC
>CAZADH010000020.1:14585-20811 GCA_964483805.1 uncultured bacterium | reverse complement strand
GGTTCGACATGTATAATCATTCCGGCGCCGGCGCGCGCAATTTCATGTTCTCTGTGAGGAATCTGTGGCGAAATTACAACGTAAATACGATGGCAAGAAGTGGTTGACGACCCCGGTACTTGCGGTTGCGGCATCTCTGCGCGACAGCGGCGGCGGGCGACGCACCGCCGGTGGGCGCAGATCCCAAGAAAGCGGGCAGGGGCAGCGGAAACCGCGGCGGGCAGCGCGGCGACGACGCGTCGGTCGGCTGCGGCCGGTCGCACATGCAGATCCCCGCGTGGCCCTGCTCTCGTCTCGTGAACTCGAGACGATGCGCGGTCTGGCTGAAGACCGCTCGATTGCCGAACTGGCCGAGGCCATCGGCGTGAGCCACGAGAGCATCAACACCTACAAGCGGCGCATGTTCCACAAGATGGGGTTTGCCGACAAGGCCGAGATGCTCGAGTATCTGGAGCACCACGAGGCGCCGTGGCCCGCGACCGCGCGCAAGCCGAAGAGAGCCGCCGTCCCGTACACCGAGGCCAAGAAATTGTCGCAGCGTGAGCTGACCGTGCTGGCGCGCCTGGCCGCCGGGCAGACCTACCCGGTGATCGCGCACGCGCTGGGCATCAAGAAATCGACGGTCAAGACCTTCAAAGAACGGCTCTTTCGCAAGATGGGCTTCAAGACCAATGTCGACCTCGTGCGCTATGCCACCCGGCACGAGCTGATTGCCCCACCGCCCGTCGAGACCGTCGACTGGCTCCACGACGAGGTCATGGTCGGACCGCGGCTCACCAAACGCGAACTGGAGGTGCTCAGCTTTCTGGCGATGGGCATGAGTCGCTCGATGATCGCGCAGACGCTCGGTCTGAGTCCGTCGACGATCAAGTGCGTGCGCGAGCGGTTGTATAAGAAGATGCGTTTCACCGATCGCAGCGATCTCATGCGCTGCTGGTTGGAGGAGAAGGCGCGGCATACCGGGGCGGAGGGCAAGACCCGCGGTTGAGCCGGGCCGGCCCATGAACAAACGGATTCTCATTGCCGATGACGAGCGCGAGACCCTCGACCGATACCTGAGGCTGCTCGAGCCTCGGGAGTCGCTCGACGCTGGTGGGGCGTCGTCGACCGGCCCGGGCGATACGAGTTACGAGGTCGAGGTGTTCGCCGACGGCCATCCATTGCTCGCGTGCTTTGCCCGGTATCTGGCGGCGGGCCAGCGGGTGCCGCTCTGTTTGCTCGCCATGCGCATGCTGCCGACAGGAACCGGTCTCGACGTGGCCGAGCAACTGCGCCGTCTCGACCCCCTCGTGAACATCGTCATCGTCACGGCCTTCGCCGAGGTGCCGACGCAACTGGTGCGGCAGCGGCTGCGGGAGAATATCTATTTCCTCAAGAAGCCGTGCGATCCCGAAGAGCTGCTGTCGCTGGTCGATTCACTGGTCAAGAGTTGGAACGACCGACAGCGGCTGCGCGAGAGCGAAGAGCGGTGGCAGTATGCGCTCGAAGGCGCCGGCGACGGGGTGTGGGACTGGGATGCGACCACCGACCGGGTCTACTTCTCGCCGCAATGGAAGGCCATGCTCGGGTATGCCGAACACGAGATTGGTGACACGCTCGCTGAGTGGAAACAACGCGTGCACCCGGACGATCTCGCCCAGGTCATGGCGCAGATCACCGATCATCTGAATGGCAATACAACGTGTTACTCGAGCGAGCATCGGGTCCGCTGCAAAGACGGTAAATACAAATGGGTGCTCGATCGCGGCAAGGTCGTCGGTCGTACGGCGGATGGACGGCCGCGCCGGGTGATCGGCACCCACAGCGACATCAGTGAGCGCAAAGAAACCGAACGGCTCCTTGCCGCCATGCGTCTGGCCGAGGAGACCCTGGCTGCCGCCATTCAGCAACGGTTGTTGCTCGGGACACCACCGCGGCATCTGCCGGGATTGCGGTTTGCCGTGCGGTCGATTCCGAGTCTTGCGGTCGACGGTGACTTTTTCGATTTTTTCGTGCACGACGATTGGTGTGTCGATGTCGTCATCGGCGACGTCATGGGCAAGGGAATGGCGGCGGCGATCACCGGTGCGGCGATCAAGAGCGCGTTTCTGCGGGCATTGCGGGGCGACCCGCGGCACGCGGCCGACCACCATCGGCCGACGCTGCGCTCGATGATCGAGAGCGTCCACGATGAGGTCGTGCCGCATCTGTTGCAGGTCGAGAGTTATGCGACCCTGGTTCTCGCCCGCTTCGATTTGCGCAACGCCCGACTCGATCTGATCAACTGCGGTCATCCGTACCCGGTTCTCTGTCGCGAGAGCGAGGGACGGTGTCGCGAGTTCGTGTTGGGTGGCATGCCGATGGGGTTCCTCGAGAAGAAGAACTTCGACCAGCGTTCGTACGCCCTGGCGCCGGGTGATACCGTGTATTTCTACTCCGACGGTCTCTCCGACGGGCTCGGGCCGCTCACGGGGGCGACTGCGGGAGACATGATCTGCGCCCGGGTGTGGGAGCACCGATCGCTCGATCCCGAGGCCCAACTGGCCCAGGTTCTCGAGCTGTTGTACGGCGGCGATCGGTCGCGGAAGTTTGCCGACGATGTGACCGTCCTGGGTGTGCGGGTGCAGTTCGATGCGGGGCATTTGCCCCTGGCGCAGGCCACGATGCGATTCGCCGCCAACTACAGCGAACTGCCGGCGATGCGCGATTTTCTGCGCCAATTCTGTGTGCGCGAGGTTGCGCAACAGTACGCGCTCGAAGATGTCGAGAGTCTCGAGGTCGCGGCCACCGAGACGCTGTCGGGTATCATCCGGCACGGGGGTGCCGCCCAATCCGCCGGCGAGGTCGAAGTGAGAATCGAAGCGGCGCGTGACCGCATCCGCCTGACCTTCACCTCCGCCAAGATCCTGCCCGAAGGCGGATCGTTGCCGGGTTACGAGGCCCATGACAGTGCGGGCATCGGCCATTACCTGGTGGCGCGTCTCGTCGATGAGGTGCACTACACGAGCGATCCGTCGGGTCGTCCATGCGTTGTATTGACGCGCCTGGCCCGTTCACGTTGAGGTGGCAACAAGGCGATGCACCCATGTCACTGAGCTGCAAGCGGTCTGGCCCCGTGTGCGTGGTCGTGTTCGAGGTGCCTTACCTCGACGCTTCGAATGCGCGCGAACTCGGGGTCGACCTGGCAACTGCGGTGGGGGAGGCGACGGGGGTCGTTCTCGATCTGACCCGGGTGGCGATGATCGACAGCACGGGCCTGGGCCTTTTGTTGACCACCGAGCGGTCGGCCCGGGCCCGGGGCGGCCGCGTCGTCCTCGCGGGTGTGGGTGCGCGGGTGCGACAGTTGCTGCACCTGGTGAAGCTCGAGACAGTTCTGACGAGTTGTGCCACGCCCGACGACGCGATTGCCCTGTTGGTCAAGCCATCGTGACGGTGGGGCGGTTGGCGATGCCGCGAGGAGGAGAAGATATGCACGGAGGCGTGGTCCGACGGGTGGGGGTGTTGCTGCTGACGCTGATGGTGGCCTGGTTGCCGGCCGCGGCCGTCACGCTCGAGAACTACGAGAATGTGCGGTTCGGCTATGCGATCTCGTTCCCGGTCGGGGCGTTCAAGGGGCAGGGTGAGTCCGACAATCGCGACGGGCAGCGGTTCGTTTCGCCCGACGGAAAGGCGATATTGACAGTGTATGGCTCTCACAACGTTGACGACGCCCCGGTCAAGGCGCTGTTGAAAACGGCGATGCTGGCCGAAAAGAGTGTGACCTTTCGTCGGCAGAAGGGCAACTGGTTCGTGTTGTCCGGGTATCGCGGCGACACCATTTACTATCGCAAGACCATCGCCGACAATGTGTTGGTCACCTTCGACCTGGTGTATCCCAAAGCGCAACGACGTCAGTACCGGTCGATCGTTCATATTCTCAGCCACACCCTGCGGCGCACGATCGGCAGGCTCGAAACGGCACCGCGCGGCACCGCGCTCGGCGCTGCCGTCACTCCCGGTTCGGTGCGGATGCCCGCGCTGGCCAATCCTCAGTGATCGCGATCGGAGGTCTGTCTATGAAGCCCGCTTCGAAACTGGCCGCGCTTGTCCTCGTGCTGCTCTCGGTGCTTCACGTTCTGCGTCTGATTTTCAGGTTTCGCATTGTGATCGGCCCACTCGAGGTGCCGCAGGGCGCGAGCAAACTCGGCGCCGTCGTGCCCGCGCTGCTCGGCCTGCTTGTCTGGCGCGAGAGTCTTTCGCATGGGGACAGACCCTAGGGACAACCCCCCCCGCCGCCGAAGGCCTTCGGCCGGGTGAGGCTGCATGTCGATAACTCATCTTGGAGAGAAAGCCGGTCGGGGTGATTTGTTCTCATACAGTCCGACTGTGCAGAGATGGAGCAAAGCCGTCGGGTCGGTCGTCGAAAAGCCGATGAAAGGCTGATCTTGACAACTGGCATGAGAATTGCTTACAATCTCCTCTTCGCCACCGGAGTCAACTCGTCAGAGCAAACCGTCCGGTAGTCCGCGAGTCCCTGAGGTGTGTGGGTTATGTTTCCCGTTTTGTTCCGTCGTTGGGTTTTCGTCGTTCTGTTCGCGTTTGTTTCTGTTACTGCCTCCGCGCAATTCACCCTGGTCGAGGTCACGCCAACGGCGGTCCCGGCTGGTTTCGAGAACAGTGTGAGTTATCGGGTGTCCTATTTCGAAAGCGTCAACGGTCAGGCCGTCGAGGTCTTCCCGTCACGGGCCCAGAAAGAGAAAGATTTCGATCTGATCATGGCGCAGGTCGTGCGCTACGTCATCGCCAACGAATACGAAGCCAAAGGCCGGCATCTCGACGAGACCTCGTTCGAGAGCTGCACCAATGAATATGCCCTGCAACTCGTGTCGAACGACTACGTAACCAAGGCCTGGAAGACGCCGTCGGTCAATGCGATGGCCGCGTATCTGCAAGCCAATGCCGGTCGTCTCGCGGTTAACAAGTTGTTGGCCTACCTCGATTACCAGGCCGCCGACGGTCAGTACGTCAGCGGCCTCGACGTCGACCCGGTCCTGTTTCACTTCGGTCAGGGCCAGGAGCGCGACACCGTCACCGTCACCCTCGTGACCACCGAGATCGACAAGTAACGCGTTCTCGCCGGTCCGCTGAACCCGCGCGCTCCTCGTGAGTGGCGCGGGTTCGTCGTTTAATGGCGTTTCTCGACGCCGGTGATCGGCCGCTCGAGACCTTCACGATCGCGTGGCCCGCGCTCGCTGCGCACATCTTTCTGGGCGGGAGGATGCCGCCTGTGAAGCAATGATTTGACGAGCGTCGAAATGAAATGATATTCTTGTTTTGACAATATCGAAACGGAATACAGAGGTTGTCCTATGAATATCGAACAAGTTCGGGCGATCCTGGCTGCCATGGGTGACGGTTCACGCCTGCAATTGCTGCAGGCGCTGTTGCCCCATGACCGCTGCGTCGAGGAGCTGGCCGAACGGTTGAAGCTGTCGGCCTCGACGGTGTCGTTTCACCTCAAGAAACTCGAAGAAGCCGGGTTGGTGCGCAAGACGCGCGACCAGTATTACTCGGTGTTTCGCATCAATCGTGACCTGCTGCGCTTTTCGCTGGGCGACCTGCTCGGTTGCGCCAGTCCCATGGCTGACGCGATTGGGCAGGCCTCGGCCGACGAGAAGGCGCGCCGCGCCGTGTTGCGCGCGTTCATGCCGGCGGGTCGCCTGCTGCGAATGCCGGCGCAACGCAAGAAACGGTTGGTCATCCTGGCCGAGATCGTCACCGCCTTCAGCCCCGGCCGGAAGTATCCGGAGCGAGAGGTTGACGATGTATTGACGCGGTTTCATGAAGACTACTGTAACCTGCGCCGCATGTTGGTCGACGAGGGTTTCATGGGTCGAGAGGGTGGTGTGTACTGGCGTGTCGCTGAGACTCCTGAATCGGTGTCTGATCCCACCGCGACGAAAACTCCCGCGGGTCCGGGGGGCGGCAAACGGCAGCGCGCCTCGAAGCAGAACGATTGTGGCAGCGGCGGGTCTGATACCGCCCGCAAGGAGGGAACCATGGACAGACGTCGAGAGTTGATTCGTGCCTACAAAGAAACGCCGATTCCGGCCGGGGTGTTTCAGATCAAGAACCGCACCAACGGCAAGATCTATGTCGCCGGCACCCCCAATCTGAAAGCCGCGTACAACTCGAACTCGTTTCAGTTGTCGCTGGGGTCGCACCGGTGCGAGGGTCTGCAGAAGGAGTGGTCGGAGATGGGGCCCGA
>CAZADH010000020.1:0-14575 GCA_964483805.1 uncultured bacterium | reverse complement strand
TCGAGAAGAAGTGGGTTAAGAAGCTCGCGCCATTTGGCGAGCGCGGCTACCACTGACGGTCACGCTGTATCATGGGGCTCTGGCGACCAGGTGAGCGAAAGTGGACCATTGTGCTAGAATCGGTACAGATCGCGGTCGCCGAACCAGGTCCCGCAGGAGAACTCCATGAAACGAACCCTGATCGTCGTTTTGTTGTTGATGCTGGCGCCGCTGGCGTGGGCCGGCGAAGTGCCGATGAAACCGTGCGAGCCGGTCGAGTGGGGCCCGGCGCTGACGGCGGAGCAGGTGCAGCAGATGCGTTGGCCGTCACTGACCGGCCGCGGCCTGCCCAACGACCCGTTTCTGGTTAAGCAATACAATTGGTGCAACGAGGGGCAGGCCGACGACAAGGGGCAGGTTGGCCTTGCGGGCTGCGATATCCGCCTGTTCGCGGCCTGGCCTCTGTATCAACCGAAACAAGAGGTGATCCTGGCGATCGTCGATTCGGGGCTCGACCTGACGCACGAAGACGTCGATCCGTCGATCCTCTGGACGAACCCTGGCGAGTCGGGGCTCGATGCGCAGGGCCGTGACAAGGCCGGCAACGGCGTCGATGACGACAGCAACGGCTATATTGACGATGTGCATGGCTGGAACTTCGTGCGCAACAGCAACGATGTGCAAGAAGACCATTACCACGGCACGCACGTGGGCGGCCTCTTGTGCGCCAAGGTCAACAACGGCATCGGCATCACCGGCGGGTTTCCGGGGTTGAAGATCATGCTGGTCAAGATCTTCGGTCTGGGCCAGACGCTGAGTTCCGAGCAGATCGCGACCGCAGTGAAATACGCCACCGACAACGGCGCGAAGGTGCTGTCGAACAGTTACGGCACGCCGTCGTTCACTGAGGCGATGCAGAAGGCGGTCGCCTACACGCGCGAGAAGGGTGCACTGTTCGTGTGCGCGTCCGGCAACTCGCGCAAGAACATGGATTCAGAAGAAGACAAAGACTACCCGGCCTGCTACGGCTTCGACAATCAACTCGTGGTCGCCGCCACCGACAACCGCGACTTCTCGACGTTCAGCAATTTTGGTACGATGGTCGACATCGCGGCGCCGGGCGAGAACATGTTCTCACTGTGGCCGAAGTCGATGTACCGCTCGTTGAGCGGCACGTCGCAGGCCTGCCCGATCGCAGCGGCCGCGGCGGCGTGGGTGTGGTCGATGCATCCGGACTACACCTACCGCGAGGTGAAGGCGCACTTGCTGCGCACGGCCGACCAGATTGCTGGTCTGAAGCTGTGGGCCCGTGATGGTCTGCGATTGAACCTGGCCAACGCCATGGCCGACAAGCCGGGGCAACGGTTGCCGGTGTTCGATTACACGACCTGGCGCGACGAGGCGCGGGTGATCGAGTCGGCGCATCCGTATCCGAATCTGGCCACCGGCACGTTCGAGATCGTCGCCACCGGCGCGAAGCAGTTGCGCCTGCACTTCGTGCGCTTCGGCATTTCGCATTACGGCGACACGCTGATCATCGAAGATCGCAACGGCCGGCCGTTGCAGTATTTCAACGATGTGCGCAGCGATGTCTGGACCGACCCGATCGCGACCGACGCGGTCCGGTTGATTCTGTCGGCCAACGAGTTCACCAATGATTATGGGTTCAAGATCGATCGGGTGCAGTGGCAGCCGTGAACCGAAACCACGGATGATCACCGATGATCACCGAAGAACACAGATCGGGTTTGCGGTCGATTGCGTGAGAAATGCGAGCCGGGGCTAGAGATGACCGGCCAGTGGAGACGACAATGAAGTTCTCGTTCAATCACAACAACATCAACGTGCTGGACCTCGAGAAGAGCGTTGCCTTCTATCGCGAGGCGCTGGGTCTGGTCGAGTTGCGGCGGCATTCGCCGCCGGACGGCAGCTTCACCCTGGTCTTTCTTGGCGACGGCAGCACCGGGCATCGGCTCGAGTTGACCTGGATGCGCGACCGCACCGAGCCGTACAGTCTCGGCGACAACGAGTTCCATCTGGCGCTGACCGTCGATGACTACGAGTCTGCACATCGTAAGCACAAAGAGATGGGTTGCGTCTGTTACGAGAACGAGGCGATGGGCATCTACTTCATCGCCGATCCTGATGGTTATTGGGTCGAGATCCTGCCGGCGACGCGCAGCAGGGCTCCGAACCCGTAGGAGAACGATCGTGCATTTGACCTACCATGTATTGATGGCGAAGTCGGCTGTTCCGGCCATGGCGACGTGGCAGAAGGCCATCACCGAACTGGGGTTTGCGGCGCAGATGACGCCGGCGACGTTGGCGGCAACCATTTCTCGTGCCGGTTGCATGGTCGAGGTTGCGTATAAGAGTCAGGTCTGTGGCGCCAAGGTCGACCTCGGGCCGGTGGGTGACGTGTGCGACATCTGCGACGATCTGCGTGGGCGTTTGCGCGACGACTGGGACGTGTCGGTCAACCTCTCATTCAATGACGACCGGGAGAAAGTGCCCGGGGTGTCGGTGCTGGTGGCGGCGCTGGCAAAGGTGGCCGACGGTCTGGTCTACATCGAGGGCGACGGCGTGTTCATGACGCCCGACGAGGCAGTCGCGACGGCGAAGGCCTGGTAGAGGCCTTGTTTCTCATTCGGTGCGCCGGTTGCAAGGCCAAGCTGTTCAAATACGAGAAGATTGGCCCCGGGGCGCTGCTGGTATGCCACAAAGAGCGCATCAAACGTATTTACGCACTCGAGACCGTCGACGACAAGGTGCGGTGCCCGTGCGGCATCGAAGTCGGTATCGACAAGGGTGACCATTATCGGATGATCGTGGGGGGCTTCGTCGCATCAGGCCAGTTCACGCGGTGATGCGGGCGGCGCGGCCTGAGTGGGCCGCGCCGAGCGAGCGCACGACCTCCCGCCGTCTCTCCTCCTGTGCTCGACGAAACGCCTATCGTGGGCGCACGGTGCGTGAGTGTCTGTCGCGTTCGTGGCCTACTGCCGTGGCGTGACCGCATTCGGTTGCGGTGATTCCCGCACCAGGCGCTCGATATCGGTCTTGAAGGTGGCGCGGGTCGTGCCCGACGCTTCGCCATAGTTCACGTGGCGGTCGTACTGCCACTCGCACAGCACCGACCAGGGGCTGCCGTCGAGGTGCCGGCCGAACTCGAGCGTGAAATAGCGGGCGGTCATCTTGCCTTTCGCCAGGCCGAAGAACGAGCTCTCATGATGGTAGTAGCAGCAGGTGAGTCGCGCCTCGCTGATCTGCTCGGGTTCGGGCATGACGAGAAAGTAATACTCTGTATTGCCATCCTTGACCGGCTCGCAACGCAGACCCTCGCCGGTCAGATACTCCTCGGGGCCGACATCGCGGGCGACCCGGTTCCAGATCGCCTGCAAAAAGCGGTCTGCATCAGCGGTGAGCTCGGCGACGAATTCCTCGGGCCGACTGAGGAACATCTGCCGCACGGCCACATGGGCGAAGATGTAGTGGTGCCGGCGCGGTCCGTTCTGGTATTGGCGGCCTTCCTGGATGCACTCCTGCGCGTGCGTGTCGTCGCCCATGGCCTTGAACGACTGTGCCATCTGATACCAGGCGGCCTGCACCAGGTTGCGGCGTTTCTCATCGCGTTCGGCCTCGTCAGCGTGCAGGGTGACGATCTCGCGCAGCACCGCGATGGCGTCGGCGTGCCGGCCCGCGTTCTGCAAAATGGTCGCGCGGGTCATCCGATACAGGGGCGTGCGCTTGTCGGCCGCAATGGCGCGGTCACTGGTCGCGAGCGCCTCGTCGTGGCGGCCGGCGGCCGACAACATGAACGCCTGCATGTCGAGGAGGGGGGCATGGTTGGGGTCGACGCGCAAACCGTGTTCGATGGCGGCCAGGCCCTCCTGCATCTTGTCGGCCCGCATGCAGGCGACCGCCTCGTCGTACCACGCGCTCGCCGTTTTGCCCGATTTCAACCCGCCCATGGGAACCTCCTTGGCAAAGATCCACGTTTTCGAGAACTGCTCCTGCTGACGTGCATTCTCGTCGGCAGCCCCACCGAGGTTGACAGACTATCGC
Organism: uncultured bacterium; assembly: GCA_964483805.1. Lineage (GTDB taxonomy): Bacteria > Muiribacteriota > Ozemobacteria > Ozemobacterales > Ozemobacteraceae > CAZADH01. The sequence continues at coordinate 10,534 of CAZADH010000020.1, read as the reverse complement.
CCGGCGCGCCGTCAGCGCCAGCTCGTTGGTCCGGCACTCCGGGGCAGGCGCAGGGAGAAGGTGGTGCCTTCGTGGGCGTCGGACGTAAAGGTGACCTGGCCACCCATATACTTTTCACCGAACAGCTTCATGGCGAAGGTGCCGATGCCGCGCCCAATGCTGGCCTTGGTGCTGAAGTTGCGTTGAAAAATGCGCAGGCCAGTGGCGGCTGGAATCTCGCCCGCGTTCCACACCCACAAGACGAGATTGTTGGTCTCGATTCGGGCGCCGATGCGAACGACGCCCGGTGACGTGGTCGCCTCGAGGGCGTTCAGCACCATGTTGCCGAGAATGCGGTGCATCAACGCGATGTCGCAGCGCAGGTGCGGATCGCCCGGGACGGGGTCGATCTCGAGGCGGATCTCATCGGCGCTCGGATGCTGGGCGAACGTGGCGCTCACATCATTGAGCAAAGTTGCCACGGCAATCTCGTCGGCCGTCAATTTGTAAACGAGTTGATCGGTCCGATTCAGGGCCCGTTGCATGTCGATCTCGCGAGCGATCCGCCAGGCGATCTGCCGGATCTGGTCGGTCCGTTCCGTGATCTCAGGGGTGTCGTGTTGCAGGCGCAACAGCTCGGTGCTGCCGACCAGAGCAAAAACCATGTTATTGAGGTCGTGAAAGAACGTGCGCTCGAGCGTGGCTCGCTGCTGATCGGCGCTGTTGTCGCGCAAAACGAGTAGGAGAAAACGCTGCCCGCCAAACTGGATCGGCTGACTGCGCACGTCGAAGAACAGCTCTTCAGTGTGGCCGTTGCGTGCAACGGTGGCCGCGCAATAACGCTGCTGTGGGGCATTGGTCTCGAGGCTGGTGACCATGGCGATGGCGGCCCCGCAGGTGATGCAGTGGCGCGCCGTGCCGCAGCCGCCCGGTTCTTCGTGACTATGAATACAATGTATTGCTTCGCCGGGACGCAGGCCGAGAATCTGGTCGGGTTTGCTCACGCCCAGGAGCGCCAGGAATGTGTCGTTGACGCCGATGACCTGGCGGTTCTCGTTGAGGATGGCCAGAACGCCGGGAACTACCGACAGCAGCGAGTGCATCACCGGATTGTCGACGACAAAACGGATCTGTTCGCGCAATTGCGCATCGGTGGCGCGCTCGGGCGAGGCGAAGTGGGTTGCCGGCGGTTGCCCCGGGACCGGGTTGTTCTGGTTCATGGCACGGACCCTCCGTCTCTGGTTCTCTAACGCGAATCGCTCTTGCTGGTCATGAACATAACACAAGAGAAACGGGTCGGCAAAGCAATCGATGGCGCCAATCACGGCACGGGCAAACACGGTACTTTACTTGGAAGGGCCAGTTCCCGTACCCTGACAAGCAGTTGGGGTCATGGTCACTGAGGGGACGATCGGGACTGCGATGTCGGTGACCTGAAAACTCGGGGGGGAACAATGGTCGCGAAACCGTCTGCACCGCCGGATTCCGTGTCCGGTCAGGGTGCCGCGCGCCTGGGTGAGGTCCTGCAGGAGCAGGGAGCCGTCACGCCCGGGCAACTCGAGACCGCGCTGGGTGAACAGCAGCACCTCAAGGAAGTGGCCCAGAAGCAGGCAGAGAGCGCCGATTCATCGATCATGATTGCCGCCGCCAACCTCGATCGTCTCGTCGATCTGGTGGGCGATCTCATCACCATGCAAACCCGGTTGTCGATGCTCACCGCCACCAACAACGATCACGAGACGGTGGCCATCGTGCGCGGCATCGAGCAACAGACGCACCGTATCCGCAACACGACGATGCACATCCGCAAAATGACCATCAGCACCATCCTGTCGCGCTATCGCCGTGTGGTCGGCGAGGAAGCCGAACTGGCCGGCAAGGAGGTCGAGCTGATCACCGAGGGCGGCGACATCGAACTCGACAAGACCCTGGTGGAGCGCCTCGACGAACCGCTGGCCGAGATGTTGCGCTTCTGTGTGGCGATCGACCAGGAGTCGCCGTCGCAACGTGAACGCGACGGCAAGTCACGGCGCGGCGCGGTCAAGGTGACCGCCTCCTATGGCGGTGGCCAGGTGCGCATCACGGTGGCCAGCGATGGTTCGGGGCTCGGGTCCCTGTTGCCGCCGGGAACGGCGACGACGACGGGGATACACGATCTGTCGTTCCTGCTGCTCGACGGGGCGCCGGTCGAGGCGCAAGCGTTGGTCGGCATCAAACGCACGATCGCGGCCATGCGTGGCACGGTCGAGATCACGGGCAACCCCGGGATCGGCTTGGCCATCGATGTCGTGGTCCCGTTGTCGCTGGCCGTGATCGAGGGCCTGCTGGTGATGATCGGTGGCCAGAACTTCATCATTCCGCTTTTCGCGATCAAGGAGTGTGTTGAGCGTCCGCGGCGCGCCGGCGATGACGATGCAGCGACCGGCCTGGTGCTTGTGCGTGGCGAGATGATCCCGTTCGTCTCGTTGCGGCATCTGCTCAACATTTCCGAGTGCAGACCCGAGGTCGAGCACGTCATCGTCTCGTTGATCGACCGCCAGAAGATCGGGTTCGTCGTCGACCATGTGGTGGGCGAGATCCAGACCGTGGTCAAGCCGTTGGGGCGGTTCCTCAAACAGGTCGACTGGTGCCAGGGCGCAGCGATTCTCGGCGACGGCAATATCGCCCTGATTCTCGACATGGCCGAACTTTCGGCGGCGAGCAGTGCGTTGGGTGCCGATGCGGCCGGTGTCGACGCGGCACCAGACCCCGGACGCGAGTAAACCATGGTCGACCAGCGACATCTCGAAGCACTGCGACCCGAAACTGCCGAACTGCTCGCCCAGCTCGAGGTGCGCATCCTCGAGCTGGGCGATGCCGGGCACCCGGTCGTCGAGCCGGTCTTTCGCACGCTGCACACGATCAAGGGTGAGTGCGGGTTTCTCGGCTTCACCGACGTCGTGCCGTTCGCGCACAAACTCGAAGAAGCATTCGACCTCGTGCGCAAGGGACAGATGCCGTGGTCGCGCGAACTGGCGAAGTTGACGCTGCGTGGCCAGGATCTGTTGCGGATCCTGATCGACGCGCACTACGGCGGACCGGCGGCCGACCGAGTTGCTATTGACGATGTATTGACAAAGCTGCAAGCGCTCGAGGACGAGCAGACCGGCGCCAAGAAGAAGGCGATCAAGGCCCAGATCGGCACGTTGCTCGAGGCGGTGCGCGGGATGTTGCACAGTCTGCCCGATGTGCCGCCCAATGCCCCGCCGCAAGAAATCTCGCAGACGCTCGACCAGATTCGCGAGGCGGCGGCCGTTCTGGGGGCCGATCTGGCGCTGTTCATCGAGAAATTCTCGTTCATATTCGGCTTTCTGGCGGCGCAGGGTGGTTCGACCCCGGCAGGGCTCGCCCCGCTGACGCTCAAAGCATTGGCCTATTTTCCGACCATGGTCGAGAACACCGACGCCGACCCGAACCAGCTCGATCCGCTGGTTCTGATCGAATCGATGCAGAAGCCGCTCGAGTTTCTGCAGGCCGTCGAAGGCATTGCCCGCGACAACGGGTTGATCTTCGAAGATCCGGCCAAGGCGGCTGCCGCCCAGGCCGATCTGGCCGCCCTGGGCATGGCGACTGCGGCAGAGGTGGCGGGCGGCACGGCCAAACAGAACACGGTGCGGGTCATCTTCCGACCGGCGGCCGGGTTGCTGGGAACCGGCGTGCAGCTCAACGACCTGGCGGCCGAACTCAGCTCGTTCGGCAAGCTCACGATTCTGCGCCAGGTCGATCCGAGCGAGGCGTCGGTGGCCGATGGGACGGCGTTGTTCGAAGCGGTGTTGACCACGCCGCACCAACCGGCGGCCGTTCGCGATATCTTCGCTTTTGCGCCTGGGATCGGCGACCTGACGATGCAGGTCATCGATCGCGGTGAAGAACCTGAAGTATTGCACCAGAAGATCGGTGAGATATTGCTGGCGCGGGGCGACATCACCCACGAACAACTCGAGCGCGCGCTGGCGGCGCAGTTTTCCGGGCGTGACGAGGGGGCGGCCGGCCGGGCCGAACGGGCGGCCCGCGCTGTCGACCGCAGCAATGCGTTCGCCTTCATGCGCGTGTCGCTCGATCGCTTGACCGAGCTGGTGAACCTGATCGGCGAACTGGTGGCGCTCAACTCCGGCCTGTTGCGGCGAGCACAGTCGCTCGACGACCACGAATTGACCGTGGTGGCCGAGGATCTCGCCCGCATCGTCGACCGCCTGCGCGATGGCGCCATGCTCAATCGCATGAAACCGATCGGCGAGACCTTCGCCCGCTTCGAGGCCATGGTCACCGGCCTCGCCCGCGATCTGGGCAAAGACGTGTGCCTGGTCATCGACGGTGCCGATACCGAGTTGGACATGGCCACGCAAGACAAGTTGCACGATCCTCTCGTCCACCTGCTGCGCAACACGGTCGACCACGGTATCGAGAAACCCGAGGTGCGCGAGGCGGCCGGCAAACCCCGGCAGGGCACGGTGCGGTTGTCGGCCGAGCAGACCGGCAGTACCGTAATACTGCGTATTGCTGATGACGGTGCCGGCATCAACCCCGAGCGGATCTTTGCCAAGGCGGTCGAGAAGGGGCTCGTGCCGGCCGACGCGAAGCCCACGCTCAACGAAATCTATAACTATATCTTTCTGCCCGGGTTCTCGACGGCCACCGTGATCACCAACGTCTCTGGCCGGGGCACGGGCATGGATGTGGTCAAGCGGGTGATCGACAGCCTGCACGGCACCATCGAGATCGACAGCAAGGTCGGGGCCGGGTCGACGTTTGCCCTCAAACTGCCGCTCAGCCTGGCAATCATGGAAGGATTGCTGGTCGAGGTCTCGGAACGGCATTTCGTTTTGCCGCTGATGCTCGTCGAAGAGATCGTCAACCTGCCCAGGCGCGAGCACAGCGAAGGGCATGAGAACAACGTGGTCAACTACCGCGGCCACCCGCTGCCGTTCCTGCGCCTGCGCGAGCGGTTTGTCGAGCAACCGCATCTGCCGGCGCCGGCGGCGCGCAGTGGGGGGGTGCCACCGGGGACCATCGAACAGATGGTGGTTTGCAACATCGACGACCGTCAGATCGGCATCGTTGTCGATCGCGTCATCGGTGAGAACCACACCCTGGTAAAAAGCATGGGCACGGTGTTGCGCCAGGTCACCTTGTTTTCCGGTCTGACCATCTGCGGTGACGGTTCGATCGCCTTCATCCTCGACGTGCATCGGTTGGTGCGCGATGCCACCCGGAAATCAGAAGCGGCCTGACACCCCGAGAAACGGTGGGTCCCCGGCGATGAACAAGCGTCCAGACGTTGTATTGACGGTAGGCCCGGCATCGCAGGCCGAGGAAGTGCTGTGCCGGGTCTGTGCTGTGGCCACGCGCATCCGCCTCAACACCGGGCATCTCGATCGCGCTGCCCTGGCTGGCTGGTTGACGCGCCTGACCGCGGTCTTCGCCCAGGCCGGTCGTGCGGTGCCGGTGGTGCTCGATCTGCAGGGAGCCAAGACGCGTATTGGTGGGTATCCCAGCGTTGCCGCGGTTCCGCCCGAGGTCACGTTGCGGCATGCCGACCGTTCCGACGACCCGGCGGTCATTCCGGTGCCGCACCCGGTCGTGTTGGCTGCATCCCGCGTCGGCGATCTGTTGCATCTGAACGATGGGCGGGTGGTCGTCCGGGTGGTCGCGGTTGCGGCTGGCGGTGAGGAGTTGCGTGCGCTCACCGTGGTGTCCGGTCCGCTGTCGGGGCGCAAAGGCATCAACTGCCCTGGCCGGGTCTGGCCGTTGGCCGAGTTGTGTGCGGGCGACCGGGCCGCAATCGAGGTGGCCCTGGCGTTTCCGTGGGTGGAGTTTGCCGTGTCGTTTGTCGCCGACGGCAGCGAGGCTGAGCTCTTGCGCCCGTTGGTCGGCACCCGGCGGCTGATCGCCAAGATCGAGCGGGAAGCCGCTTTGGCGCAGGTGCCGGCCCTGGCGGCCCGCTTCGACGAACTGTGGCTGTGTCGCGGCGATCTCGGTGCCGAGATCGACCTGCGCCTGCTCGGCCGCCGGCAGGCGGAGTTCACTGCATTGCTGCCCACCCTGGGCAAGCCTGCGTTGCTCGCCGGCGAAGTGCTCGGTTCCATGGTGACCTCACCGCAGCCGTCGCGCAGCGAGATCGTGCATCTGTATGATGTATTGCAGGCGGGGTACGCCGGCTTTGTTCTGTCTGATGAAACGGCCCAGGGCGGCCACGTTCCCGCGGTTCTCGCGTTCCTGACCCGCCACCTGGCCTGAGTCCGATGCCATGCCCACGATGCGTGGGCATGCGGTTACGGCTCGCCGGCGTCGCCGCCATGGTCGCCCGAGCCGGGGGCGCCGTCCTGGCCGTTCGTATACGATTGGGCTTCGCGGGCCTTCTCGATCGCGCCGGTCGGATTGGCCGGTTCCGGCACCGTCGGTTCGTCGACCAGGGGTGGGATGCTGCCATCGCCCGGAGGAACCGATCCGTCGTCGGTGGTCGGGGTTGGCCCCGACCCGCTGCCGGTCTCAGTGACCTCGTCACCATCGCCGGAGCCGGCGTCAACCGGAATCAGCGGCTCGTCGGGTGTATCTGGGGCGACGGGCGGTGCGGGGTCGGTTGGTGCCGGCGGGGGCGGCTCGGCAGGGGCATCGGCATCAGATTCGGTAACGGGGATGAGATCACCGGTGTCGGCGGTCGGAGTCGGCGCCGTGGTCGTGGGTGGGGCCGGGGGGCGTGGCGTCGACGGTGGGGTGCGGCCGGTGGCGCGTCGGTAGCGGGGGACGGTGCGCGGAACCGTCGGCGCCGACGCACGGGGGGGGGCGGCGGTCACCCTGGGGGCCTCGGCGCCGCCAACCAGCGGAATCAGCGGCGCGTCGCCCAGATCGATGCCGTCGGCTGAGGGCGCGCTGGTGGGTGCCGCAGCGGTCACCGGGGCCGGTGTTGCCGGCGTGGGGCGATCGCGCAAACCGAGCCGGGCGAGAATGTCGAGAAACACGACATCGACCGGTCGATTGGCATCGATGCGCAGGAGTTGGTCGTAGCGGGCGTAGTGGTCGGTGACCGCGGCAATCGTGTCGCGATAGAGGGTGAATCGATGGCGGAAGACGTTCTCGGTGTCGTCTTCACGACCGCGGCGCAACACCCGGTCGTGGCTCACCTTTTCGGGGATATCGAGGAAGATCACGCGCAGCGTGCCGGGACACGAACCTTTGAGAAACTTGTCGAAGCGCCGGGCCTGGTCGAGCGTGCGCGGGAACCCGTCGAGCACAAAACCGCGTCGACACTGATCGGCCTTCAGTTTGCCCGACAGGATCTCCATCATGATTTCGTCGGGGACGAGATCGCCCTTGCTCGACAGGTCGCGAATGGTGCGGCCGATCAGGGTCGATTCGCGGCCCGCGTCGCGTACCAGGTTGCCCGCCGAGATGCGGGCGATCCCCAGGGCTTCCTGGAGCTTGGCCGCGATCGTCGTCTTGCCCGCACCCGGCGGGCCGATCAGGACGAGTTGCCAGACTGTGTTGGTGATGGCCGCGCGTGCGTCGGCACTGACCGTCGGACGCGCCCGGTCGGGCGCGGCAGCGCTGGCGATAGAGATGCACAATATAAACACAAAGTAAGACAATATGCGCAGTGCGTTTCGCGACATGGATGACCTCGCTGTGCCCAAATGGCGGGTCGGTATCCGGTGGGGCACCGCCCGCTCTGGTTACGTTGCCACAAACCGGTCAGTTGATGCAAATGGGCAAACCGCCCGGGGCGGTGACGGTTACGGTGCGACGGCGAACACCGGCACCGGTTCGCGCTTCCCCTTCACCGCAATAGCCCCGCGATTCTGCAGTTCGGTGCCACCGCCGAGCAGTTGGGCCGTGCCCGTTTCGGTGATGATTGCCCCGCCCATTTCTGTCAACCCGACATCGGCGAGGCGCGAGGCGAGGTTGACGGTGTCGCCGATCACTGTGTGTTCGAGACGCACGGCAGCGGCGCCGAGCACGCCGACCAGCAGCGGCCCGCTGGCCACGCCAATGCCGACGTGATACCGTGCCAGCACGGGGTCGGCGGCGATCGCGCGGCGCATCGTCTGGGCGGCAGTGATGGCGGCCGCGGCGGCGGCGGTCGCGCCGCCGAGACGGTTCGGGTGAAAGACGCCGAGAATCTTGTCGCCGATGAACTTGTCGATCTCGCCGCCCTGGTCGCGCACGGCCCGCGCCATGATGCCCAGCGAGCGATTGAGCAGGGTGATCAACTGCTCGGCCGGCAGGTCCCGGGCCAGGGATTTGAACTGGGCGAGGCCGGCGAACAAAACTGTCGCCGAGGTGGCCGCGGCGCGCCCGGCCGCTTCAGCCCCGGAAGACCCGGCCACCGTCGTCACCGATTCGGAAACGAACCGCCGCAGGAGTTGTCCTTCGCGCACGCCCCGGGCCATCTCGTTGAAGGCACGGGCCAATCGGCCGAACTCGTCGTCGCTCTCGACCGGCAGGGTCGCGGTGAAGTCGCCCGCCATGATGCGGCGGGCCTGGCGGGTCAGGTTGCGCACCGGGCGCAAGAAACGATTGGCGGCCCACACCGCGAAAAACAGCGAGGCAACGGCGAGCAGGCCGAGAGTGAACCGTTCGCGCCGGGCGGCACGGGCCTGAGGCAGTCCGACCTGTTGGCGGTCAATGTCGGCCGAGAGGATGTGGGTGATCAGCGTCTGGCTTGGCCAGGCCAAGGCCAGGCGGTCATGGTCGTGCCGTGGGTAGTGACGGACCGGGGCGTTGATCGCTTCGGCCTGCAGGACCAAACCGGCGAGAGTGCCGGCCCGAGGCCGCCCCCACTGCCGCATCGACACTTCGACGGTCTGTCGCAAGGGGTTCTGGGCGGCCGGAGCATCAATAGTTCGTATTGCTGTGGTCGCAAACGGCTGTGCCGGCTGCCAGCCGGGGACATTGCGCCGCTCGAACGAGATGCGTGACGGCGCCGCGGCATCCGAGGCCAACCAGCCGTGGCGCAGGGCCAGTGAAAGCAGGCGGGGGTGATCGATGTCGAGATCGGTCAACGCCACCCAATGCGGCGCGCCGCGGCGAGACATACGACGTAAATATACAGTCGTGTCGTTCTGGCCGGCTTCGTGGCGCATGCTGCCGTAGAGGCGGGTGCCGTTGAGAAAGGCGGCGAGTTCGTCGCTCGCCAGCGTCGACTCCATGACCTTGCGGATGCTGTCGATCTGGGCCAGCAGTACCGAGTTCAGCGGTGTCGGTCGGGCCGGTCCGGCCGGCGTGATGGCCGGGTCGGGGCTGTCGCCGCACAGCAACCACGAAAAGGCCCGTTCGTTCTTGCTGGTGTTGCCTGTGGCCAGCACGAACCCTGCCGGGGCGAGGGCGCGGATGCGGCGGACCGGCAGGCCGAGCCGATGCATTTCATTGATGACGAAAGCCAGGGCGTTCGTTGGTTGCGGTGCCGAGGCCAGCCCGCGCGACGCGTCTTCCCATTGGGTCAGCCAGGTGCCCAGATCGACATCGCGGAACTTGCGGTCGAGGAGCGTGAGTTGCAGGCCGTAGAACATGGTCTGGGCTTCATCGAGGGCCGCCAGCTCCGCCTCGAGTCGTCGGAACCCGTCGGCAACGGCCTGCTCACGGCTCTCGATCCCGGCCCGCTCGAACAATCCCAGGCCCATGGTCAGCGAGAGTGAAACGACGGCCGCGAAGGTCCCGGCCAGTTGCAGGCGCAAGGAGCGACGTACCGACAACTGTGCAGCCCGTTGCCAGAACGAGAGCAGGGATGTCAGGCCGAGCCAGATGACGGAGGCGGCCCCCAGCAGGGCGCGCACCGGCCGCGGCAACGTGGTGTCGGCGGGCAGGCCGGCGGCAATGGCGATGCGCATCGGCCGGGTGTCGCCGACGATCCGTTCGGCTTTGATCCAGGCGGTGCCGGCCAAGGGTTCGCGTTGCGGAATCCGGGCCAGCGCCTGCAGTTCTCCGTCGCGGCGGAATGCGCGCGTGGCCAGAACCGGGCGGTCGGGCTTGGTGGGCGGCCAGACCGCGCAAGCCAACCCGTCCCCGGCGAGGTTGGCAGCAAACATGCGCCAGGCCACGGCCTCGGTGAGGGCCGCCGGCGGCAGGCACATGGTTACGGCGCCCACAGCCACCAGGCGGCGGCGTCCGTCCGCATCCACCCGCAGAGCGCGGATGGGTTGCCAGAGCCAGAGCATCGAGGTGCCGTACAACTCGAACTCGTTGAGTCGACCGAGGGAGCGCAGCAGATGCCGTGATGCCCCCAGAAGCCCCACCGTGCGCCCGAAGAGCCGGCACTCGCCGGCGGTGGTCCACCATTTCCACAATTCTTGATTGAAGCCGCGAAAATTGATGCCGTCCATGGCGATGGGGCGAAAGTGGAGCATGAGCCGTTGCAGACCGGTGTAGACCCGCGCATCTTGGGCAGCGACCCGCAAAGTCGAACCCGGGGCGATCATCTCGCTGCCAGAGCCGATGATCTCGCTGATAATCTCGGGTCGCTCGGGCACCGTGGCGCTGGCCAGCAGCGGACCATACCACACCGTCTGCCACTGCAGGCCGG
>CAZADH010000019.1:6300-38473 GCA_964483805.1 uncultured bacterium | reverse complement strand
GTCCTCGAAGATTCATTGTCGGTACTCGTTTCGATGAACCGGCATCAAAGTGAGAAGGACGTCGTGTTTTTCAGCAGCCTGCTAGTGTGTGGGTCCGCATCAATCGTCCGTGCCATCCCGGTTCACCGTATGCCGCAACTTCCACTCCCCGCCGTCCAGCTTCCAGAGATGCGGCGACCGGAACTTGTTGCACAGCTCCATGAACTGCTCCGGCACCATGCCGAGGTAGTCCATGATCTCGTTGAAGTACTTATCGGGGAACTCGCCATCGAACTTCTTGACCAGCGCGCACCCTTCTTCCCTCGTCAGGTGTTTGTTTCGGATCTCCTGCGAGGCATCATACGTGGCCCGGCCGATGCCAAACTTGATGAACGTCGTGTAGTAGTGCAAATCGTCGATCTTGTCGTCGATGCTGTTGTATTTGCTGTACGTGCCTTGCGTGCGGAACGGCCGGGCCTTGAAGCCGGTGTGCTCGACGGCGTAGTAGTAGACCTCCTGGGGCACCCACTTTTGGTAGTAGCCGAGGTAGTGCACCTCGATCTTCTGCTTCTCGAGTTCTTCAACGCTGGGAGGCAAATATGCTGACAACTCATGCAAATCGACGTCGTATTTACTTTGTAACTCTTTGACCGAGACGCCGCCAAGGTAGACCTCGTCGAGGTTCTTCATCATGAAGATCGACTTGTCGCGCAGCGAGCTCTGGTTGTCGGCGATTGGGTTGCCGTATTCGGCCTCGTTCTCGCCGTAGAAAACCAGCGGGATGCCCATCTTCGCCGCCATCTTGGGGGCGAGGTTCTTCTGGCCGAGAATGAAGGTCTGGAACGGATGCAGCAGGTTCTCGATCGACAGCTTGGTCAGCAGTCGCATGACGCGACCGTTCTGGTTCCAGACGATGTTGTCGAAGCCGCCGACGCGCACCCAGTTGAGCCAGTTCTTGTAGCCGTAGTCAGTGTAGAGGATGGGCGGCCACGTGACCGTGAGCGGATGCATGCCGTATTTGTATTTCAACAGGTGGGCCGCAAACGCGCTGTCCTTGCCGCCGCTGCCGGGGACGAGGCAGTCGTAGGTGCCGTCGTTCTTGCGGTAGCGGTCGAGCAGGCGCAGGAGCTCTTCTTCGCGCGCCTTCCAGTCGATGCTGTTCTTGATCTCGCCCTGCCGACAGGCGTCGCAGACGCCCTCGGCGTCCATGTGCAGCGTGACCTTCTTGCTGTTGATGGTGTGGCGAAACTCGGCGGTCGAGGCGGGCCGCTGGTTCGACATGACGCAGCGGGTGCACCATTTTACGTCAGCGGGGAGTCCGTAGAGGGTCGGGAGTTTCTCGTGCTTCTTCATGTCTTTTTCTTTCTTGCCTTCGGCTTTTTGGTGGGGGCCGCATACGGAGCAGCCGGTTCGCGTGTCGCAGTCACGGGTGGCGGGAAGACCGTCGACAGATCCACGATGAGTCCGCGCACGACCGCCACGGTGATCTTGCCGGTGTCGTCATAATACATCGGCTTGCTGAAGGTTCCGTCGGCTTCGAGGACAAACACGGTGACCATGCGGTCAACGGGGTGGACCAACCAGTATTCCTTGACCCCGGCCTTCTCATAAAGGCGCCGCTTGAATATGGAATCGTAGGATCCCGACGATGGCGAAATGATCTCGATGCACAGATCGGGCGCGCCGCGGACGCGTTTGCCGTCAAGTTTGCTCGTGTCGCACAAGACGAGCAGGTCGGGGCGCACGGTGGTCTCGACCTTCTCGTCGGTTTCCGCGCGTCGCGGCAAGACGACATCGAGGTCCGGAAACACCCGACACTTCTTGCCGTGCAGGAAGTTGTGGAACTGGCTACCAAGCCCAAGCACGATTTCTTGGTGTTCGGGGGTTGGCGACGGCGTCATATCGTAGATCACCCCGTCGATGATCTCGCGTCTGTCGCCCTCGGGCCAGGTCAGGTAGTCGGCGTAGGTGTACTTCTTGGGTTTCTTCGAAGACGAGCGGTCGGCCATGGCATCAACCTCCGCGGAATTCTATCAACGGCTGGACCGAAGTGCACGGCTGGGCGCAGGTGACCAGCCAGAACCATCGGCGGTCCCGTCACAATATCGCCTATCGCCGGGCCCCTTTCTTTTTTGTTGCGCGATAGGGAGCGGCCTCTTCGCGTGTCGACTTCGGCGCCGGCGCCGGGAACACAGTCGTCATGTCGATCTCGAGTCCGGGCAGGATGTGCACCGGGATCTTCGACGTGTCGTCGTAGATCTCGACCTTGCCGAAGGTTCTGTCAGCTTCGAGGATGAAGACCATGACGAGCTTGTCGGCCGGCTGCACCAGCCAGAACTCCTTGACGCTGGCGCCTTCGTAGAGCCGACGTTTGCGGATCGCGTCGTGGGATCCGGACGACGGCGACACGATTTCGAGTGCCAGATCTGGACCGCCGCGGACTCTCTTGCCGTCGAGTTTGGCGCTATCGCACAACACCAGCAGATCAGGGCGGACAACGGTCTCGGCCTTGTCGTCGGACTCGCTCCCGTGCGGGATGACCACGTCAATATCGGGTATGACGCGACACTCCTTCCCCCGCAGGAACGTGCGAAACTGGGCAATGAAATCGGCCAGAATCTCTTGGTGCTCATGCGACGGTGACGGCGTCATATCGTAGACGACGCCGTCGATGATCTCGCGCGTGTCGCCTTCCGGCCACGTCAAGTAGTCGGCGTAGGTGTAGATCTTGGGTTTCCTGGTCGATGCGCGCCCGGCCATGACAATCACCTCGATAGCCCACAGGTTCGATTCGACGCCTAAGATAACATGGGCCCGCGTGAGGGGGCAAAGGCGCGGGTGTCCGCGCCAAGGTGATCGATCGGTGGCGGCCACAGGGCGCAAAGGTTTCGGGGTGCCGCTGCCGGAGAGTTGGTGTGCCGGTCGCTGGCTGATCAGGAAACAGTGGCAGATCGCGCGGAGACTCGACCGCGCTGACCTTTCGACGTCTTCTTGGCTCTCAAAGGCCTCGCAATAGTATACTCTAGCGGGGGTCGCGGCCAGGTTCGCGGGTTTGCGTGCGAGCACCGTCAGACAGATCAACTCGCGACCAAGGGAGTGCGCCCATGACCATCTACGACGAGTCTCTCGAATTGCATCGAAAACTGCGTGGCAAGCTCGAGTGCCGAAGCCGGCACCCGCTGCGGGACCGGCGCGATCTGAGCCTGCTCTATACGCCGGGTGTGGCGGAACCATCGCGAGCCATCGCTGCCGACGTGGCGCAGACCAACGTGCTGACCGGACGGGGCAATACGGTGGCGGTCATCTCGGACGGCACGGCGGTGCTCGGGTTGGGCGACATCGGGCCGCACGCGGCGATGCCGGTCATGGAAGGCAAGGCGCTGTTGTTCAAGGAGTTGGGCGGCGTCGACGCCGTACCACTTTGTATTGCTACCAAAGATGTCGAGGCGATCGTCCAGTTCTCGCGACTGGTCGCGCCGACGTTCGGCGGCATCAACTTCGAGGACATTTCGGCGCCGCGTTGTTTCGAGATCGAGGAACGACTGCGCGGTAACATTGATATTCCGTTTTTTCACGATGATCAGCACGGCACGGCGATCGTTGTTGGGGCGGCCTTGTTGAACGCGCTGCGGGTGGTCGGCAAGAACATTGCCGACGTGACGATCGTGGTCAACGGCATGGGCGCGGCCGGCACGGCTATCGCCACGATGTTGCAGACACTGGGTTGCACGCGCATCGTGCCGTGCGACCGCAAGGGTGTGATTGCGGCCGGGCATCCAGCGACGCAGGTGCTGGCGCATCATCGCGCCGTTGCCGAGCGGTTCAACACGATGGGTGTGAGTGGCACGCTGCAGGCGGCGTTGGCGCAGGCCGACGTGTTCATCGGTGTCTCGGGGCCGAATCTGTTGACTGCGGCTGATGTCCGGGCGATGCGGGCGAAGCCGATCGTGCTGGCGATGGCGAATCCGACCCCCGAGATCATGTATCCGGAGGCGCTGGCCGGCGGTGCGGCGGTGGCGGCGACGGGCCGGTCTGATTTCCCGAATCAGGTCAACAACGTGTTGGCGTTTCCGGGGGTGTTCCGCGGCACGCTCGACGTCGAGGCGCGCGAGATCACGGCCGGCATGAAAAAGGCGGCGTGTCACGCGTTGGCCGGGTTGGTGGCGCAACCGGGTCCGGAGGCGATCCTGCCGGAAGCGCTCGACCGACGTGTCGTGCCGGCGATCGCGCTGGCAGTGGCGCGGGCGGCGATTGCCGAGGGCGTGGCGCGACGCGTGATCCCGGATGCCGATCTGGAGGGGTTGATTGTCGGGCGGTTGCCGCGCGAGAATGGAACCACGGATAACCACAGATGAACACAGATGGTCGGAACCGGGTGTATCGTAGGGGCGCATTGCCATGCGCCCCTACCCCCGTGCAATGCGCCCGTGAAGATGGTCGGTGAACCAAATCGAATCACGTCGGGACGCGGCACGCCGCGTCCAATAACGGCGATGAATGCGGCGGGAGAATGTTGTCATGAACGTGTCGCGAGTCGGTTTCAACGCGTTGGTCGAGTTCTGCACCGCAGTGTTGATGCGATCGGGATGTCGTGAGGCCGACGCGCGCATTGCGGCCGTGGTGCTGGTCGAGGCGGATGCGCGCGGCATCGAGTCGCACGGGGTGGCGCGGTTGTCGCGATATGTGAAGCATATCGCCGACGGCACGATCGATCCGAGTGCCATACATCGTATCGTTCATGAGACGCCGGTGTCGGCGGTGGTCGATGGTTGTCGGGGCATGGGGCAGGCCGTGGCCAAGGCCGCTACCGAACTGGCGCTGCGCAAGGCCGGCGAAGCGGGGATCGGCGTGGTGGTGGTCAGAAACTCGAATCACTTCGGCATTGCCGGGTATTACGCCGAGATGGCCGCGGTGCGCAACCTGATCGGCGTGGCGCTGACCAATACGGCGCCGCTGGTGGTGCCGACGCATGCGCGGGTGCCGCTCCTGGGGACGAACCCGATTGCCGTGGCGGTGCCGGCGTTGCCGAGTCGGCCGCAATGGTTGCGGCCTGGTGAGAGCCGGGTCGCAGAATCAGCGGCCAATCGCCCCGTGTTGATCGACATGGCCACCAGCGTGGTGCCGCGAGGCAAGGTCGAGGTGTGTGCGCGAAAGAAGAGCGAGATGCCCGAGGGTTGGGCGACCGACGAATCCGGGCACTCGTGTCGCGATCCCGAGAAGGTGCTCAAATTGCTGGCGGCGGGTGCGGTCGGCGGCATTCTGCCGGTCGGTGGCGAGGGCGAGGAGCATGGTGGGCATCGAGGTTACGGGATGGCATTGTTGGTCGAGTTGCTCACCGGCGGCCTGGCGCAGGGTTGCTTCAGCCCCGAAACCTATCGGAACGGCGGCGGCATCTGCCACTTTTTTGCGGCGGTGTCACCGCGCCTCTTTGGCGAGCCGGCGGTGATCTATGCCCACATCGAGAAATACATTGTAACTCTGCGTAATGCGCCCAGGGCCGACGGCGCCGAGCGCGTCTACGTGCATGGCGACAAAGAGTGGGCCGCGCTCGATCAAAGCATGCAGTTGGGCGTGCCGATCGAGGCACAGGTCATCGACGAGCTGGCGAAGATCGGCCAGACGGGCGAGCCGAAGGTGGCGTTCCCGCAGATGCGGTGAAGGGCGTCGTCCGGTGCAGAATCAGGCTCGACGCGTCAGCAGTTTCGCCCAGTTTTCGTAGATCTTCATGCCCTCGAAAGCGCTCTTCTCGGGGTGATACTGCGAGGCGACGACGTTGCCGCGGTGCACGCTCGAGCAGTAGGTGAAACCCTCGTAGTCGGTGAGGGTCAGGGCCACCGACGGGTCGTCGGGGGCACAATAAAATGAATGCACAAAATACATATACTCGTCCGGCTGGACGTCGGCGAGAACAGTGCCGGCCCATCCCTGCTTCTGGGACGGGCGGATCTGGTTCCAGCCGATTTGCGGCACTTTTATCGGGCGTCCGTCGTTGGTCGTTGCTGGGAATTTGAGAACGCGGCCCGGGAAGACGCCGAGCCCCTGGTGGGATCCGAACTCCTCGCTTTCGGCGAACAGCAGTTGCATGCCCAGGCAAATGCCCATGAACGGCCGGCCCGAGGCGATGTAGTCGTAAACGACGCGGTCGAGCCCCAGTTCGCGCATGTTCTTCATCGCATCGCCGAATGCGCCGACGCCGGGCAGGATCGCCCCATCGGCCGCCATGATCTCGGCCGGGTCCTCGGTGATCTTCGCGTCGAGACCGACGGCCTCGCAGGCGTGCTGCACGCTGAACATGTTGCCCATGCGGTAGTCGATGATGGCGACGCGGGGGCGGGAAGAACCGCTGCCTCGCGTTGCGCAAGTTGCCGGGACGGCGTTGTCGCGGCCGGCTGACGCAGGCTGCTGTTGGGACTGATCAGGGCTCGACGCGGCGCTTGGAGGCCTGAGCGTGGCAGCGGTGTCTGCGACCTGCCGGCAGGGCACGCCGCTCTCGTGAAGAAATCTCTTGAGTGTCGGCAGGGTCGTGGTGGCGATTTTCGATGACTGGCGTCCGCTGCGGAGAAACTCGGTGTTGCCCTCCGAGGCAAAGCTGGACTCCGACTGCTGGCGGTTCAGTTCGTGATAGTGCAGCATCGAGGCAACGGCAACGGCGTCGGCGCCGCCGGTTTTGATCGCATCGCGAACGTCATCGAGACGACCGGGGCCGCCGTGGGCGATGACGGGAATGGAGACTGCCTTGGCAACCATCGCGATCAATTCGAGGTCGTAGCCCTCGCCCGACCCTTCGCGATCGACCGACGTCAGCACGATCTCGCCGGCCCCCAGGCGTTCGACTTCGATTGCCCACTCGAGGACCTCGACACCGGTGTGCTCGCGCCCGTTGTCGATGAAGGCCTGATAGCGTCCATTGGTCTGCTTGATCGCCTCGATGGCGACCACGATTGTCGACGAACCAAAAACGCGTGACGCTTCGCGGATCAGTTGCGGGTTCCGGATGGCCGCCGTGTTGATCGACACTTTGTCGGCACCGGCGCGCAACACGTTGCGGATATCGTCAATACTTCGTAAGCCGCCACCCACTGTCAGTGGGATGAAGATCTCACGCGCCGTGCGTGAAATGATGTCGTGCAGGCTGTTGCGTTCATAGAGACTGGCGACGACGTCTTGAAAGATCAGTTCGTCGGCGCCGGCCTGGTAATAGGCGCGGGCGTATTCTTCGGGTTTGCCCAATACACGAAGGCCTTCGAGATGGATGCCTTTGACCAGATTGGGTCCTTTGATGTCGAGGCGGGCGATGATGCGGTGGTTCATCGCTGATGCTCCTGCAAAAGGGCCACAGCGGTGGGAACGTCGGCCGTTGCCGGGACCATGGGCAGCACCTTGGCCATCGACAGCACCGAGGTTTTCAGGCGGTCGAGACCGCAGAGCACCAGGCGACCGCGGAAATCTTCGACCAGGCGCAGGGCTGCATCGAGCAAAGAGGCGACGCCGGGGCTGTTGATGATCGAGCAGGTGGCCAGATCGATGACGATGCGGGTGTTGCCTGCGCGGGCGAGCGACTCGATGCGTTCGACCAGGCGTGCGCCGAGTTCGGCTTCGCAATAGCCGATGACGTGCAGGATAACGAAACCCTCGTGGACGGTTTCACGCAAATCGTTGGTCGGGGGTACGGTCATGATGGTGGCCTCTGCTCGATAATCGGTGGCGGGTGCGTTGTGCCTGGGGACAATGACCCACAGGGTAGGCAACAAAGCAGGGATTGTCAACGCGAGAACCCGCCCGCTCACGATGCGCGAAGTGGGGGCGGGCGAGCGCCCGTCGGGATGTGGACGCCTCGGCTGCGCCCTGGTCCTGCTCGCGCGAAGGCGAGGCTTCTGCGAATATGCGGTATAATGCCGGCGATGCAGCCGGAAACGATACGCGATGGTGTCGGGGCAGAATGGGCCTCGGGTCGTTACCTGACCTGGGTGCTTCTCTGCGCGATATTCTGGGGGGTCCCGCTGTGGTTGCTGCGCGACGGCATCGTCATGGTGCAACGCGAAGCTGTGACTCGCGTACGTGACCGGCATATTGCCCGGGTGGATCGCGCGGTCGTGGCGGTCGAGCGCTGGGCAGACACCCAGAAGTTCCTACAAGAATTGTTGCAGAGCGTATCGACGCGCATGGAGCTCAGTGACCAGCCGCCTGCGGTCTTTGCGCGGATGCGGCAGCACCTGCATCGACGGTTTCCGGGCCTGTTCGAGTTCGCCTATATTGACCGCCAAGGCGCCGTCGTCGCGGCGTTGTCGGACTGGGACCCGCCGCGGGCCGTCGTGCGGAAGTTCGTTGAGGCGTTGGTTGCGTGGCGGCAGGGTCGACCCGGCTTGTGGAACCGGGGACGTTCGATGTTCATCGCCATGCTCGGCCCGCTTTTCGACAACACCCGCGTGTTGCCCAACGAATTGCGCATGGCAGCGTACTCAAATCGGCGTCACTACGCGTTCTATTCGAACATCACCGCCGCGGGAATGTTCATCGCCTTCGTGCATCGTGGGCCTGACTGGGACGTCGTTTCGATCAACGATCGGCTGATCGACCTGCGTCGCCGCGTTCCCGAGGTCGAGTTTGTCATTTTCGATCGTGAACGGTCTGCCGCGAGTCCCGCCGCGCAACTGGGCATGAGCGAGTCGGCGTTTGTGCAACTCGTGAACCGGTTGCAGGTGAATCCGACCGGGCATCTGTTCGAGGCCGAGCACCATTTTGTCCACCGATTGGTGCAGCCCACGGTGCACCTGGTTGCGCGCATGACCGACCGATCGACATCCAGGCAGGAGAGCGATCAGAGTCGGGTCGACGTCACGCTGGTCGGGCTTTTCCTGATCTGCAGCGCATTGACCCTGGCGTGGGGAACGGGCAGGCTGCCGCAACTCGTGGTCGGGATCCGCCCGCGTCTGCTGTTGTTGTTCTTATACGCCACTGGCCTGCCGCTCGCCGTTTTGGGCCTGACGGCACATCACTATGTGCGCGAACGTCAGCAGGTTCTCGAAACCGCGACATTGCATCGGCTCGAGCAGGCCTTGTCGCGCCTCGATCGGCAGTATCCGCTGATTCTCGCGGACATGCAGCGGGACCTACGACGGCATTTCGCCCCGCCGATCGAGAAGGACGAAGATCTGCTGAAGGTCGCGGTCGAGCGGGTGTTGTCGGTGCGGCAACGGTGGGCGTCGGGGTCGTGGGCCATCTTTGACCCCGAGGGAAATCCGGTGTGGACATCGCACGAGGTCGACGGAGGTCGCGAGGGCGATCAGGCGGGGCTCTTCAAGGGAACGGCCGCGAAGGTTCTGCGCCTGCTGAACAATGATGAAGAACCCGTCGTGCCGCCGGCACAGGATGCCATCGTGCAAGGGTCGGCCGAAGCTCTCGGGTTCACGATCGAACGATTGATTCACGATCTCGTCTTGCAGTTGAATCGGGTCACCGAGTTTCGCCTGGGTGAACAGGGCACGATCAACGGCAATTTCCCGGTGTTTGACCGTGCAGGGCGCGCCCGTTACCTGATCACGGTCAATTGGCTGCGCAATCGCGTTGAACTCATGTATCTGCGTCGGTATCTGCAGGCGATGATGGCGCAGATGCCGCACACGGCCGTGTATGCCGCCGACCGGCGCGACCCGACCTGTTCGGTTCCCCGCCATCTGCCGGCCAAGCCGTTGTTGGATCCGTTTGTGGTGCGAATGCGGGGGCAGGCCGGCAATCTGCAGACGCGGACCAGCTTTCGTGGGCGCAGTTATCTTTTGTATGCACAGAGGGGATCTGGTTTGACGTCCTACGATCTCCTGGCGGTGGCCGGTGATGTGCCGATCCGGCGGGAGATCGCCCGATACCGGCGCGAGATCGGCCTCGTCGGTGCGCTGCTGATCATGATCAGTGTCGTTCTTGGCGCGGTCCTGGCCCGGGCCTTCCTCACCCCCATCGGGCATCTGATGGTCGGCGTGACGGCAATTCGCCTGCGTCAATACAGAATACATATACCTGTGCTCGATCATGATGAGCTGGGGCGCCTGTCCGCGAGTTTCAACGAGATGGCGGTCGAGTTGCGGGAAGTCAGCATGGGCCGCGACGTGCAGCAAGCCCTGTTTCCGCACCAACCTCTCTCGATCGGTGAATACACGGTGCATGGTCGGTCGCGACCGGCGACGCAACTGGGCGGCGACTATTTCGATTATCAACGTCTGGGCGCCGACGATCTGCTGGTGATCATCGGTGATGTGACCGGGCATGGGGTGCCGGCGGCATTGGTCATGGCGATGGCGAAGTCGATCGTCA
Organism: uncultured bacterium; assembly: GCA_964483805.1. GTDB lineage: Bacteria > Muiribacteriota > Ozemobacteria > Ozemobacterales > Ozemobacteraceae > CAZADH01. Next base: position 28,189 of record CAZADH010000019.1, on the reverse strand, counting down.
CCTCGATGGTCGCGCGCGAACAGGAGGCGACACCGATCGTTGCGGAGGTCAACCGCGTCATCAATGCGACCACGCGCAAACGTCTGTTTATGACGCTCGCTGCCGTCTGGATCCAGACGAAGACCCACCAGGCGACCCTGTATCTGTGTGGGCACCCGTCGCCATTCCTGCAGCGGCGAGACGACAAGATCGAGATGCTCGATACCTACGGTTTGGTATTGGGGATGCGGCCCAAGCTGGTGTGCACGCCGCTGTCTTTCACGTTGGCACCGGGCGAGCGGTTGATTCTCTACACCGATGGACTGGCCGAGACCCTTGATTGTGGCAAAGTCGAGACGGGCTTTGACATGCTGGCGCGGTACATGGAAACGCGGCCGCGGTTGCCGGCGTTGGTGGCCGGCGATGATTTCCTCGATCACCACCCGCACCTCGTGGCCGAGTTGGCGCAGCCCGATGACTTCACAGTCGTGGTCATCGAACGTGCCGGAGGGATGGCGGGATCGACGCCGGCGGGTGGCGCATGATCTGGCTGAGTCAAGGAGTGTGCCCGCGGAGCGCGTGGGTTTGGCAGGGTTTGGGCGTCGCGGAATTTGATGTGTAACGCGACGGGGTGCCGGGTGGTATTATCTCGCGAAACAGACGGTCGCGGGGCCGGCTGAGACGACATTTCGGGAGACAAGGAGATCGATATGAAGGCGCGACAGATCGGGCGGTGGATGCTGTTGTTGGGCGCACTGGTATCCGGGGCGGTTCTGCTCAGCGGCTGCAGCGCCGGGGGCTTTCAGCAACTGGCACAACTCTTCGACAATCTCGCCAAGGCGTTTGGCACGGCCGGTCAGACGGCGCGACAGGCTGGCGATGCGATTGGCAAGATCGCGGATGCGACGCGGCCACCGGCCGCGCCGACGCAGGATCCGGGCGCGGGTGATGTACTGGGGGGGCGTCGTGGCACGACGACGGGAGGCACCGGGGCCAACCCGCCTGGACGTTGGGCTGTCGATCCCGAGAAGGTCGGCAAGGCGATCGAGAATCTCGATCAGAAAATGTCTGATCTGAAAGCCGTATTGCAGGCCGACCTGCCGACCGACACGGTGCGCGCGTTGCAGACCATCCTCGACGACATGGGCAAGCTGCGCGATCGTTTGGCTGCCGCCAGTTCGCTGGCGAGCAGCGATGCGGCCGAGATCGCGGCGATGCAGGCGCGACTGGCGCAGATGTCGGCCGATTACGAGGCCCTTTGTGCGCGAGCCCAGGGGCTCGTCGCGGCGATTCAGTGGGCGGATACGCAGTTTGGCGCCGTCGTGGCCCAGATCATGCAGTGGAAGACGGCATTGTTCGGGCCCGGGGACGACCCGGTCAAACCCGTGGAGCCGCCGGCTATCGCGACCAAGCCGGATGCAACGAAACCTGACGTGACCCAACCCGATGCCGACAAACCCGAACCGGCGAAACCGACACCCTCGGCGAAGCCCGCGGCCAAGTCGGTGGGGGAGCGGGTTTCGGATGCCGCATTGAACATGGTCGATAAATACTCGGAGTCCTGGAGCTATCCGTACGCTCCCGAGACCCGTGGCGGACCCGACGGTTCGTTGGGTTGGCTGGGCTGCGCGCAGGTCGTATCGACCGCGTTGAAAAATGCCGGCCAGATGGATCGGACCATTCTCAACTGCCCCGACTTGATGGATCACCTCGAACATACCCGGGGCTGGAAGCGGGTCAATCCACCGCCGTGGAAGCCCGGCGACGTCTTGACCTGGGGTGACGATGACCACATCGGCATCGTGGTTGCCAATGGCAACTCATTGATGGCGATGAGCAATTCGTCGTCGGAAGCGCGTCCGGTGCTGCATGGTATCGAGCGTGACCGTGTCGGTCGCGACCGTTGTCGGGTCGTGCGCAAGAGTTGATGAACAAGGAGCCGATTCACATGATGCGTAACGGCGTATTGCAGGTGTCTTACATTGTATGGTGTCTGATCATGCTCTGTGTGTCGTCGGTGCCGGCATGGGCCGGCGAAGTGCCGGTGCTTGCCTTGTCGTACGGCAATGAACCGGATCAGGTTCAGTTCTTCAATAAGAAGAACCAGCCTGGCAACCAGGAACCATCGGCGCTGGGTCCCCTGGCGTTTCGCGTCGTCGGCCAGGAGTTCTGGGTGCTCGACAGTGTTGGCGGTCGGGTGCTGCAGGTGGTCGGTGGCAAGGTGGTGGCCCGCCTGGTCGTGCCGCCTGTCGCCGGTCACGCGTTGGTGCAGGATCTGGCCCTCGTTCGTGACGCGGCCGGCAAGGTGACAGCGGTGTGGGTGATCGATGGTACGGCGAATCGCCTGGTCAAGATGTCGCTCGACGGCAAGGTTGCGCAGGTAATCGATGGCAAGGGCGCGAAGCCCGGGCGACTGGCGCAACCGCAGCGACTCGAGGTCGACGCGGCAGGGCGGTTGTATGTTGCCGATGTCGCGCGACGCCTGATCGTCGTGTTCGCAGCCGGCGGAGAACTGCTGCGGGAGCGATCCTGGGAGTGGTCGGGTCTGTGCCTCGATGGGGCCGGACATCTGTGTGTGTTGCAGTGGGATCCCGCCGCGAAGGTCACGCACCTGATCCGTGAGACCTTTGACGGCAAGGCGGTGAGCGATGTGGCGTTGGCCCTGCCCGATCACTTCAACCCGCGGTTATTGTTCATGACGGGCGACGATGAACCGGTTCTGACCTTCGAACCCGCGACCGGAGCGCAGGCGTCGCCCATGTTGGCGCGGTGCGACGGCAAGGGGAAACCGACGACGGCGGCCGTGGTGGTGCCGCGGGCCATGAACCGGTATCTCGAACCCGGGACGGGGCGCCAGGCGTGGTTGGCGAACGCCGACTACGAGGCCGCGCCGACGGGCAAGTTTGCGGTGGGTGGCCACACGCTACCGTGACTTCGCTCGATCCTGCCTGGCTGGCCGCCTTTCGCCGCGACCTGAACGCAGCCGACCGCGCCGTGCGTTTGGCGGCCGTGCGCCAGGCCGCGCGCGACGGGGTGGGCGCCGAGACGGTGACCGCGTTGCAGGTGTATTTACATCGTGAAGCAGATCCTGAATGTCTGGCCGAGGGCCGACGGGTCATGGCGCTGGTCGAGACCCGGACCCGACTGATCGAGGCCGAACCCCAGCGGCTGTTGGCCGAGTTGCCGGTGGCGCTGCGCCATGACGATCCACGGGTGCGCGCCCTCGCGGTTCGCGTGCTTGGTCGTCTCGACGAAGTCGAGGCGCTGCGGTATCTCGAGGCGATGCTGCTCGACGTCGATCCCCAGGTGCGGCGGGCCGGCCTCGAGAACTGCTTGTTGCAGCCGTTCCCGAGGGTCAAGGGGATGTTGCTGACGTTCGTGGCCCGTGAAGCGGAGCCCGCGTTGCTCGACGACGTCGCTGCCGTATTCATGACCAACCCCGATCTCGAGGTGCCGTACCGCCTCTGGGAGGTCGCGGAGCGATCGGAACCCGGCAAGGCCCGGCGTTTGCAGGAACTGGTCAAGGACGTGTGCGGCACCATTCGCCAGGCCGGATTGCTGACCGAGGCGTTTCCCGAGTTTGTCGGACGGCTGCGGCAATGGGCGCGCCAGCGCGCAGTTACGCGCTGGGTTCACGATGTTCTGGGGCGACTCGACAGTGACGGCTGGGGTGCCGACGCCGAGTTCGTCGCCGTGGTGAAGAAGAACCTCAACCAACCAGAGGTGCGGGCAGCTTTGCAGCAAGCCCTGGAGCGATGGCCGCTCAACGAACGACAACGGTGTGGGGCCACATCGTTGTTGGCGCCGGCAGCGGCTACCGCACCGGCGCTCGCCACCGAGATGTTCGTGACGTTCGCCATCTGCGAACCGGCGGATGCCGATCGCGTGGCGCCGCTCGTGGCGCAGATACTGGCCCAGGTCGATGCCGCCGACACGGTGCGCGCGGCCGCCCTGAAAGGGGCGTTGCGCATGAACCTCGATGCGCATCGCGCGTTGGCGGTGCGCTGGTTGACGCAGGCGCAGCCGGTATTGACCAGTGCCGCCATCGAATACCTGGAGCGCTTCGACATCGATGCGGTGATTCCGCATCTGGGGCGTCTGCTGGCCGCCGGCGATGAGCGGGTGCGGCGCGCCGCTTTGCGGGCGTTGCAGAAGCAGGATGCCCAACAGGCGGTGGCGACGCTGGTCAACATGCTGGGGTCGCGGCGCCGCGAGGTGCGCGACGAGGCGATGGCGGGTATGGTCCGGTTCGAGTTTGCGCTGGTTCGGCAGGCACTGTCGCGCTACCTCGAGAAATGTGAAGATCTCGCGGGGTTTCGCACGGGTTTGTGTCTGTTCGAGGCCAATCCCGATGTCGAGAACTTATACACATTGTATGTCGTCGAGCGTCAGCGTGACGGCGAGTATGCCGCGCTGGCGCGGGCCACGCGGTTGCAGTGCCAGGCGACGCTCGAGCAATACAATTGGTTGCAGGTTCGGCCTGGCGAGCAAATCGAGCAGGAGTATGCGACCCGTTGGGCCAACGAGCTCGCCCGTCGGCGCGGTCCGACGCCGGCCTATGCGTTTCGTCCCCGGGGGGTGCCCGGGACGGTGTCGCTGGTCGAGCGATTGCGTTACGGGTCGCCCTGGGTGGCGGCCGCGGCCGCTGTCGCCGTGCTCTATGGTTGGAGTCTGTGGTGGGCAGTCGATGCCCCGGCGATGCGCTCGACCGAACAAGCGGGCGCGATGCGGCAGGTGGTGTCGGGCGAATTCAGCGGCAAGATCGAAACACTGCTGTGGCGGTCGGGGCAAGCGGTCTTTTTGGCCGAAGACGGCCAACGCTACGTGTTGGCGTTCGAGGAATTTTCCGGGCGCAAACCCCGCGTGGGTGAGCGCTGGCAGATACGGCTGTATCCGTTTCGGATGACGGGTGATGGCCTCCTGGCGGCAAAGATCGAGAAGGCCACGATGCTTCGGTGATGCGGCAAGTCGAGGGAAGACGCCGCTGGCGAACGGGATCACGATGGTTGGTAACGTCGGCTCGAGCTCCGGGGTATTATCGGCGTGAGCGGTTCGGATCGGCAGTGAAGCAGTGACCGCGGGCGGGCAAGCGAACGCTGCGCGTTCAATGACGAGGCAAGGAGGAGACCAAATGGTGACGATGCGTGTGGTGCGACGGTCGGTGTTCTGGGTGCTCTTGCTGTCAGTGGCAATCACCCTCAGCGGGTGCAATGCGGGCTTGATTTTCCAGGCGTTGAGCCAGATCTTCTCGGGGTTGTCGACACTGGTCAACGGCATCGGTGGCAACACTGCAACGAAACCCCCGGCCGGCACCGGCACGGGGACAGCCGCGAAGACCGGCACGGGCACCGGTACCGCCGCGAAGACGGGCACCGGCACGGGCACAGGCGTTGCCACAACGACGGGCACCGGCACCGCCAAGAACACGGGTACCGGCACGGGTGTGGCGCCGGTCACGCCGCCGGTGGTGACGCCTCCGCCCGATGGTGCGAATCCGGATGCCGGGCGGCGAAATCCGGGCGACAATGCCGACTTGACCCAGAGGGTGAAGGACCTGCGCGCGCGTTACCTGGCTTACATGGGCACCAACGGGTTGAAGTCTTTGCCTCCGGCGGTCGAGATCCGCGATGATCTGTCGTTTGTGCCCATCGCCGGCTACGACCGATTGGCACAGGCCATGGCCGGGTATCACGACTACAATCAGATGTATTTCTTTGCCCAGTTCGCTTCGGGCGAAAACGGTCTGTTCGATCGGCAGCGGGCGATCGTTACGGCGCTCAACGAGCAGAATGCGGCGGCCGGGGAGCAGGCCGGCAACAACTGGGGCGCGACGCGTGATCAGTTCCTGGCTGTCTATGATCAGGCATTGGCGCACGAGAAGGTGCTCGCGACCGACAAGGCGACTTTCGAGAAAGAGCTGGCCGAACTGAAAGTCTGGGCCGACAAAGAAAGGAACTACACCGATGAAGAGAAGACATTGTATGCACAGGACATCGAGCGTCGGGCCGCAGAGCGCGCCGACAAGACCACCCGGTTCAACGACGTCGTGGCGCAACTCGACATGATCAAAACGATTCGCGACATGGTCGAGGCTCGAGGCTATGCCGGCCGTTGATGCTGGGGATGCATCGGGTCGCGCGAGGTAACCCTTCTGCATGGCTGACGTAGTGCCCGCTGCGCGGGTGACCGGTCCGACCGACGCCGAGTGGGTGGCGTCGGTCAGGGCCGGGCGCGTCCAGGATTTCGATCATCTGGTCCGGCGGCATCTGCCGGCATTGCTGGGGTTCGTTCATTATCTGCGGGTCCCGGAAGCACAGCAGGATGATGTCATGCAGGAAGCCTTCGTGCGGGCCTTCGCCCATCTCGATCGGTATGACCCGGAGCGGCCGTTCGTCACCTGGTTGCTGGTGATTGCGCGCAACTACTACTTCAATGAGCGGCGGCGCACGGCGCGAGACCAGGCCCGGCGGGCGGCGGAACCGATGTGCATACCGGATATTGCTGGTGTCGAAGCCGCTGCCATTTCGCGGGTTGCGGCGGCGGCGATCTTGGCCGAATTGTCCGATGATGCGCGGTTTCTCGTGGAGTTACGGGTGTTTCGTGAGCTGTCGTTTGCCGAGATCGGTGAGCTGCTGGGAGAATCGGAAGGAACGGTGCGGGTGCGGTTCCATCGGTTACTGGGGCAACTGCGTCACGAGCAACAACGTGAGGAGCGCAATGAGCGGCATGAACGACAAACCGGTCTCTGAATCCGATTGCCGGCAGTATCTTGACGAACTGACGGCACCGGCGGTGCCTGGGCGGGCGCGGTCGGCGGCGCTGGTGGCGCATCTGGCCGTCTGTCCGGAGTGCACACGTCTCGAGGGGCGAGTGGCGCGGGTGCGACCGCTCGGCTCGGCCTATGCCGACTCGGCCCGGTTGCCGGGCTTGGCCGGCCGCATTACCGGTGCCGTTCATGGCGCAGCGCCAGCCGCAGCGACCGCGACGGTGGGGCCGGTCCCTGTGGGTTCGCTGTTGACGAAACTCGTGGTTCCTGCGTTGGTGTTGGGGCTGGGCATCGGAGGATACATCGTGTTTCAGAGTGCGGGCGAGCGTTCATTGCCGCCGGCCGCGTCCGGACCGGTCGCGGGCCACGGTCGGATTGCGACTGCATCCGTCACTGGTGTGGCGGCGACGACAGGGTCGCGCAGCGTCGATATTCGCCCGGGGCCGCATATCGGCGCGGGAGCGGCATCGGTGCCGAGCGATGTGCGTTCGGTCGATGGAGGTCGTCGCTGATGCCGGTGCGTGCACGTGGCTTCATGTTGCCGATCGCCATGCTTGCTCTTGTATTGCTCGGTGGCATCGTGCTGGCCTACTTCAACTACAGTGCCCACTCGCGGGCAACGGCGTTCCGCTTCGAGGAGCGTGAGTGCGTCCGCCATCTCGCGCAGATGGCTGTCGATGAGGCATTGGTGCGCTTTGCGGCAAAGACGGCGAATCCCGGCAGCCCGGAGAGTCGTTGGTTGATGGGCAATGACCTCAGTCCGTTGACCCTGGCCGTGCCGTTGGCCGCGGCCGAAGCGCAGGGCAACACGCGTTTCGCCGGGGTGTTGAAGGTGGTCACACAGGTGACCAAGGTCGACGATCGGCGCGTCACTCGCGGTGGCACCCCGTTGTATCCCGGCGAGCGTCTCGGCACGGTCGAGTTCGCGACGGTGGCCGAGTTGCACGGCCCGGACGGGCGCAAGAAGGTGGGCTGTACGTGTCGGCGCCACCACGAATACAAGATCGCTGCCGTGGCGACGGTGCCCGAGCCGCGCGGCGAGCGGACTCGCTATTCACCGGCGTTCGTGCTCGATTACGCGTTGCTGGTGCGTTATGGATTGGCCGAGTTCCGCAACGAAGGGGGGGCGTCGCTGAACCATGCCGCGGCCAGCCTGGTGATCGAGCAACCCGCCGATGCGTCGCGACGTGGCCGGGTTTATTTTGGCGATACGCCGGGGGCGTTGCTCGGTGCCGACCCGGTGTTTCTCAATATCGACGAGGCGATGGCGGCATTGATTCCGCCGGCGCCGGCGCCGGTCACTCTCAACAAACAGGAGTGCCTGCTTCTCCTGCCTGATTTGCAGCAGGCTGCACAATATCTCGATGGTCTCGAGGCGACGATCGATTTCGCCCGCGAGCCGATGGTGAAAGCGGCCCCGACCCCCGGGGCGCTGGTGACGAGAGTCAAACAAGATTTGTTGTCAATGGCTGGATACGGGGGGCCGCAACGCAACGACCAACCCGGCATCAAGATCCTTGGGGCCGATGGCGCGCGGGCGGCCGACCCGGGATTGGCGGCCGCCGTGCTGGCGGGCACGATCCGGCAGCGTTTTCTGCATCTGGCAACCTGTCGCTTTGATTTCTCAAAGACAGCGATTGCCAGGGATCCGAATGGGGCGCAGATCCTGCAGAAGATCGAGGCCACCGAGTTGCCGTGCCGTCCGCCCATCCCGGGGGATAGCGCGATCGTGAGCGCATTTTGTCGCGGTCTGCAACAGGTGGCGCAGCAGCGCGGGCAGCCGTGGCTGCTCAGCAGTCTCGATGCCAGTCAACCCTACCGGGGTGGCCTGGGGCCGCAGGCCACCGCGTCGGCGGGGTTTGGGTTGCCGAGTTTCTTCAACTCCCGCGGCCAGTCGATCAGTGTGAACAGCAGTGGGGACGCCGGGTTCAATCCCTACGACCATTGGGATGTCTGGACCAAGGGACTGCCGTCGGCGGCGGCATTGGCGCGGTTGGGCATTGTCGATGACCGTGAGGGGACGCTCAATTTGCGCGGCATTGTCTTCGCGGGCAATGGCACGCTCAACATCGGTGATCCGCGCCAGACAGGAGGGGGACGGCCGTATCGCATCCGCGGGCGTGGCGTGATTCTGGCCCACGATATTGCCATCAACACCAGTCTGGTCAAGGAAACGGCCGACGACCTGTGCGTGCTCGTGGCGTATCCGGGTAATATTACCGTAATGGCAGCGGGGCCGGTCGAAGCGGCATTGGTCGCCAACAATGACAACCAGTCGGGTCGCCTCGTCGTCAAGAAACCACTCGACGTTCTGGGCGGAGTAGTCGTCGACAAGCTCGACCTGCACCGTTGGTCGCCGGGAAAACACGTGATTCGCTACGACCCGGGGTTTCGGCCGGCCGCCGAGGTGTTGGCGATCACGTTGGCGCCGGTGCCGGTGTTTCAGCGCCTCGTCGAGAGCGATTGACCTTGGTGCGCCATGGGCCGACGACCCAACCCTGGGAACAAACACGGAACGAGCGGACGTTGCCGGGGTCGTTTCCCGAAACGAGGCGCTCGCGGTATGCTGTGCTCATGCAATCGATGACTGTGCATGGCGGCAACGGTCGGCTGCATCGCGGCGCCTTCACCCTGCTCGAACTGATGATGGCCGTTCTGGTTCTGAGCGTCGCCATCGCTACGTTGTTGGGGTTGAGCAGTCAGTCGCAACGGCAGACGATGGACGCGTACTTCCGTTTTCTGGCGTTGCAGATGGCCCAGGAGTCGCTCGAGGTGGCCAAGGCGGTCGGCCACGCGCGGCTGACCGCGCGGATCACGGCCGATCCGACGCAACCGGTTCCGGGCTACGCGGCCGATTGGGCCGACGTTGCGCCCCAACTGGCCGGACCGCCGGGAACGCCGATGCTCGAACGCCCGGCCCAGGTCACGGCGTTCCAGCGGCGGGTGCGTTGTGAAACGGTGGCTGACGGCGAGGTGCGTGGGGTGCGGGTGACGGTCGAGGTGCGGCCGAAGCCCGAAGGATGGTTCAAGAGTTGGTTGGTGCGCTCGGAGTTGAGCGTGTCGCACATCATCATGGAGACGCTCCCGTGAACGGTTCGCGACGTGGGTTCACCGCGGTCGAGATCATCGTGGTCATCGCCTGCATGGCGTTGATCGCGATTCCACTGTGGGAGACGCTGCGTTCGGGGACACGGGCCTCGATGTCGGGGATCCGCAAGGTCGAGTCGGCACTCGAGGCCGATCAGATCCTGCGGGTCATCAGTCAGGATTTGCGGGCGTCGGTGTATATCCGGCCCACCGGGGGCGTCTTCAATCCGCTCGACCTGGATTTGTCTGCACGTTGTATGGCTTCCTCGGGCGCGTGCCTGGGTTCGGTGACGATGACGATCGCCGAACCGTTTCCGCGGACAATCTATAGTTGGCTGCGTTTCCCATCACGGGGTGAGATCGTCGAGTTCGTGCCACTGCAGTCGACGCAAGGGGTCGGACAACGCCGACTCAGTCGCGTGTCGTACTGGCTCGAACCCAATGCCAGTCCGAAGCGTGGGTTCAGGCTCTGGCGCGAGGAGATTCTGGACACCGCAGGCGCAGCGGCAGGTGGTTCGCTGGCCGCGAAAGACGAACGCAAGATGCTCAGCGATCGGGTGAACTACTTCGCGATTCGCACGTTCTCGCCTGCCGGGGCGACCGACGCCGAACTGTTCTGGGTCAACCTGTCGCTCTATGAGGCCGCCGGCATCGACGGGGGGCGGGCTGCCGGTGGGCAGAACGCGCCGGCGACGCCGTGGCTCGCCGATTACTATGCCGTTGCCGGGTCCGAGTATTTTCGGGCGACGCGGTCGGTTGCCGGTTACCGGCCCTGCTATTACGTCGAACCGTTCTCGGGCCCGATGAAGTGGCGTGGTGGCTCCACCAACTGAAACCAGGCGAACCGGCGGTTGCTCCGGCAAACGCCCACTACGCCCATCGTGGGCGGGCGGGTCGGCTGCTCCGCAGAGGTTGCATCAGCCGGTGGGCAAAGACTACAATGGGGCACGGTGACCCTGCTCAAATCTGCACACTTGGAGGATTCAAGCCGATGAAACGACTTCTTGCAGTGATGGTGGTCCTGGTGGTGACATTGGCCGGTACGGCCTGGGCCCAGACGCCGGCGGCGAGTGACCGCGGTCTCGAAGACAAACTCAACCAGAAACTCGATAATCTGGCGAATACGAAATACGACTTTATGCAGGCCGAGATCCTGTTCAAGGTTCTCGAACTCAAGCACACCATCGATTTCGATGTGTTGGGCAGCAACAAAGGGTTCAACCGCCGCCTGTCGCGCGTCACTGCGAAACTTACCAACATTCGCGTTTGTGAACCCGGAAAGGTTCCGTTGGCCGAGAAGTACCTCCAGGCGAATGCCGCTGAGCTCGACATGAACGTCAAGTATCGCAGCACGATCGCGAACGGTTACTTCTCGTCGGGCGACAGCATGTTCCCCGAGACGATCAAGGCGTTCCTCGATGCCTACAAGGCCAACAAGGCCGGCACGTTCAAGGGTTCGGTGATGATTCGCGTGGCGACGGCCCCGGGCGGCGCGCCGACGATCGACAAGGTGCAGTTGGTGTCGGTGCAACCGAACGCAGGCCAATAGCGAACGCCCTGTTCATTTTTGGTTGATCGGTTTGTTCGCAGCGGCCGGGGGACCTGGATCTCCCGGCCGCTGCTGTTTTTTCCGGCGATGGGTCGGTTGCGATCGCGCTCGGGGCGTGCCCGCTATCCGGGATGCAACCGTCCACTTCGCGCATCCATGCGCTTGGGTCGGTTGCACCGTGGGCGGGCATGTCCGGAGTTTCTTGTGGAGGATGCGGCATGGATGTCGATGAGGTGAAGGCTCTTCTGGACCGGGCTCGCGAAAAGCTGGCGTCGGTCGTGGCCGACGACAGAAGCGATCTGGAAAGCCAGATCCGGCGCGTGGAAGCGGCGCAACAGAGCGCCGACCCTGACGATCTCGAGGACGCGCTCGCCGAACTCGAGGATCTGCTGCTGTTTCTCGAAGAGGAGTGAGCGCAGATCGCGACGCTCTGCGAACCGCACGGTTCCATTTTTGAGACAGAGACGTTTTGAATTTTTCGGTATCGAATGGGCGATTCTTCGTTTAAAATTCATTATCTTGCGTGGTCGAGGGAGTCGCCGATGAACGGTTCGCTTTTGCTGAAGACGGTCCGGGTGGTTGTGGTAGTGGCGTTGGTGGGCATGTGCTTGCACAGCAGTGCGTGGGCTGCCGGATACGCCATCCTCGAACAGTCGGTGACGGGGCTTGGTAACGCGTACGTCGGGGCTGCCGCCGGTTCACATGGACTGTCGAGCGCGTTCTTCAACCCCGCAACACTCACCCGAACCCAGGGGCGGCACGCCAGCCTGGGCGCCACCTATCTCGGCATGAAATCGACCTTCGCGTTGAAATCGGCGACGAATCGGTTCACCCAGGTGATGCCGGGAACGGCGCTGGGCGACAACATTGCGCGGCCGGCGGTGATCCCCACGTTGTATGCGGTCCAGGATCTGCGTGGGCCCTGGCAGTTCGGCCTGGCGGTCAACGTGCCGTGGGGTCTCGAGTCGGTCAATCCGGACGGTTGGGTGGGCCGGTATCATGCCCTCGAGTCGCGGATGCAGTCGCTCAACATCAACCCGATGGTGGCGCTCAAAGTGGGTCCGGAACTTTCGGTCGGCTTCGGGGTGCAGGCGCAGCGGGTCAGCGCGCACCTGACCAACGCTGTCGACTTTGGCGGCATCGCGCGGGCGTTCGGCAATCCGGCCGGCAATCCGGGCTATCAGGATGGGATGTCGACGGTCGATGGTGACGACTGGGGATACGGCTATACACTGGGGCTGCTATGGGAGCCCGATACGCGCAATCGCGTCGGTGTCGGGTTTCGTTCCCGGGTCGTGCACGAACTGACCGGCTCGGCAAACTTCACCTATGGGCCGTCGAATGTGGGGCAGGCGCTGGCCCTGCAATCCGGGAAGTTCGTGCCGACGGGCGCAAAGGCCGATATCATTACACCGTATGTATTGTCGATGGGGCTCGATCACCAGCTCGATCAGCGCTGGAACCTGATGCTCGAAGCACGGCGCACCGGGTGGAGCAGTTTCGACGAAATGCGCGTTCGCTTCGACAACCCGGTGCAGGGCGATTCGGTCACCGATGAGAAGTGGCATGATTCGTGGTCGTATGGATTGGGTGCGTCATACAAAGCATGTCAACATTGGACCTGGCGCGTCGGTCTCTGCCGCGAAGAATCGCCGATTCCCACGCAGTACCGCACGCCGCGCATTCCCGATTCTGACCGCAGTTGGTACGCCTTTGGTGCTTCGTATCAGCCGCGCAAAGGGTTGCGCTGGGATTTCGGATTCTCGCATCTGACCTTCGACAACGCACCGATTGCACTGGCGTTGGCCGACACCGGCAACGAGTTTCGTGGCCAGCTCGAGGGCGACTTCACCACGAGCATCAACCTCATCGGCGTGCAGGTCGAATCAGAGTTCTGACCGATCGGCAGTTTGCCGGCAGACTCCTGACCGGCTTGCAGGTCAGTGCAGAGTAATCGGTCGTCTTCGCGAGCGCGCAGCATGGTCCCCCTCTCCCGCCCACTCCGTGCATCGTGCGCGGGCGGTGACCGCTATTTGTCCTGCTTGGGTGAGCGCCCTTTCTTGGGTGTTGCGAGAGGTGGCTTGCTGTCGATTGGCGCGGCGACCCACTTTTCGCCGGCCTCGGGCGAACCGACGTTCTTCAACCCGCGGGCAGGTGTGCTCGATTGGCCGCTGGTCGGGTCTGCAGTAATCGAGCCGGCCGTTGTCTTCGCCACCGTGTCGCCCGGGGTCCGGGGCGATTCGGGTTGACCGCTGCCGCCCAGCGACGAGCCGGTGACGAAGGTCACCGGCTGCGAGACGTTGCTCGCAGCAGTCAGCAGCGCCTCTTTGATGGCTGTCAGCCCATCGGACACGGCACCGAGTTGCGCCATCAGTTGCGCCGATTCGTTGCCGCCAAAGCCCTTGAGGTTCACGTTTTTCTTGAAGGTCGCTTTGATCGATTCCCAGCGTGTACGGTCGGTGTCGGTCAGGGTGCCGCACAGTTCTTTGAACTTGAGCAGGTTGCTCTCGGCCGCGGTGGTCAGCGTTTGCGCCTCGCCCTCGTAATGGCTGGCGATGAGCGTTGCCAGTTCGCGCTCGTTCATGATCGGCAGGATCTTCTCGGCGATGCGGTTCATGTTGCGGTACGACCCCTGCATCTTGAACTCGGGCTCGACGCGGTAGGCCTCGGACTGGGCGGCCGAGCGGATATACTCGCGGTTGACTGTCAAGACAACGTCACGCACCTTCATCATGCGTTGCATGACCCCGATCGCGTCGTTGATCTCGGCCGGCGAATGGTTGCCGGCAAACTCGACGCCGTCGCGGCTGCCCGTCGCGGCAATCTTGATCAGGGCGGCGACATCGGCCGGGTTGACCGCATTGATGCGGGCCAGCACGGGGTTCGAGGTCACGGCGTTTTCGAGGTATGACAATTCGAAGACATGGCGGTTGTCGCCGATGATGTCGCCCAGATTGTAGGTGTCGGCGCGGTTGGCGAGCATGTCGGGCAGTTTGAAGCGTTCGCCGCTTTCGGTGTAGGGGTTGCCGGCCATGACGACGGCGACCTTGCGGCCGCGGAAGTCGTAGGTGCGCGAGCGCCGGCGGTAGACGCCCTCGACCTTGCGCTGCGCATCGCACAGCGAGATGAACTTTTCGAGAAACTCGGGCGAGCAGTGCTGGATATCGTCGACGTAGATCATCACGTTGTCGCCCATCTCAAAGGCCAGGTTCAGCTTCTCGAGTTCGGCACGGGCCGCGGCATTGGCGGCCTCGGCCGGGTCGAACGAGGTGACCCGGCGGCCGATCGACGGCCCGTTGATCTTCATGAACACCAGGCCGAGCCGGTTGGCGAGGTACTCCATGAGCGTGGTTTTGCCGTAACCGGGGGGTGAGATCAGCAACAGCATGCCCGAGCGGTCGGTGCGCTTGGTGTCGCCGACGGTGCCGATTTGCTTGGCGAGGTTGTCGCCGATGAGCGGCAGGTAGACCTTGTCGATGAGCTGGTTGCGCACGAATGAGCTGAGGACCTTGGCCTTGAACTCATCGAGGCGCATTTCGGTGCGGGCCTTCTCGAGCAGTTCCTGTTTCTTTACCGTGTATGTATTGAACCGCGGCACCACCACCCGCGCGAACTCGCGCATGCGGGCGCTCAGATCGAGATAGTCGAGTTGATACCGGCCGCCTTCGACCAGGCGGTGGTTGCCGACCATGCCGGTCAGTTCGGTGCGGCAGGAGCGACCGGCGATCTGGCCTTCGTCGAGCGCTTTGCCGAACAGCAGGGTGGCGACCTCGTCGCGGTAGGCCCGCCGCCACGTGGACCCGGACTCGCCGAGAAACGCCTGGACCCAGTCGCGCAGCATACCGAAGGCCGAAACCGGGTTGTTGCCGACCGCACCGATGGCACTGGCGAAGGCGTCGGTCATGTTGCGATCGTTGAGGCAGGCGTGAAACTCATGCAGAATCGAGACCGCCTCACCGCTGACGGCGAACCGGTCGTCGCGCGACTGCACGTCGAACAGGTACTGCGCGGCTTCCTCGACCAATGATTCCGGAAAGAGCGAGGTCATGGCGACGAACCGGGCCAAGAGCGTGCGTAGCTCCTCGACATACGATGTATGGCTGTTTGTGCCCGGGAACATGCGGCCGATCAAACCGGCGCCCCGCATCTTGGCGGCGACGACGCTCTTGGCGCTCTGACGAAAGTGCGTCCAGAACAGCCAGGCCATCGCTCGCGCCGCGGGGGAATAACGCAGCAGGCCGAGTTCGGCGTGCATCTCGACGAGGGGGCCGAGGATCCGGGCGGCGTCATGGTCGTGCACGCCCCTCACGTATCCCTCGCCGTAGCGCGGTCCCATAAATTTCTGCACGTGCGCGAGCCACTGCGGCGCCTCGAAGCGGCGGGCCTGCGCGAGCGTCACCACGGCGTCGTCGGACGCCATCCCACTGCCGGCCTGGGCGGGGTCATCGGGGTCGTCGCGGCCGGTCGGTGTCTCGGGGACGGTCTTGGGTGCCGGTGCCGTGGTGCCGGGTTGGGTCGGGCCCGCCCCAGTGAACGAAGTGGCCGCACCGGGCCCGGCCGTCGTTGCCGTTTCGAGCGCTTGCAGCACTTGCCAGGCCAGATACTCGGAGCGGTAGACGTCGGCGGTTTCAGAGACGAGTTCTTGCTTCCAGGAGGCGCGCGTCGAGAGGAACGCTTCGTCGGTGACCGCCTCGAAGAAGTTGGTGCCGGTGAGATGCAGGAACATGCCGTCGTCGCGCGGCACCAGCGTGAGGTCGAGCGGTTGGGTGTTGACCGAGAACTGGTGGCGGCCAAACTTGATGACGTTCTCGCCCCCGACAAACAATTCTTGTCGGTCGCGCAGTTGCCGCAAAGCATCCTCGCGCGCTGTCTTCAGGCGGCTCTCGAGGTCGTCGGCCTTGACCGAGTCGCCCAGGTCGATGAGCTGCTTGATCAGGCCGCGCACCTTGTCGACCATGAGATCGGCGGCGAAATACCCGAGGATCTCGGTCGCCTCTCTGAAGGTGGCGGCGCGGCCGCGGATACCCTTGAGCACGCGCTCGGCCGTGGTCACCAGGGTGTTGGCGCGGCGGGCGCGGGTCTCGACCAGTGCAATCTTGCGGGCTTCGAAGGCGGCGACGATCTCTTCGCGCTTTTCGCCGATCTCGGTGACGAACTGCTCGAAGTCGGCGAAGCGGCCTTCCTGCTCTTCGACCTGCACCATCACCTTGGTCAGCAGTTCGTCGCACTTCTCAGGGGTGTCGGCGAGGTCGAGGAAGTTCACGACCGCCTGGTTGAGCAGCTTCATCTGGGCGCCGAACTCGGCGATGCCTTCGGCTTTGGCGAGTTCCTGCACCTTGTTCTTCAACGCCGACCGCACCTGGTTGAGGCTGGCGAAGATGGTCGAGATGCGGTCGATGATCTCGGTGCGCGCGGTGACGTCGTCGAACTCGAGGTTGCTGATGACGTCGATGAGCATTTCGAGTTCGTTGGCGGCGGCGACGGCGTCGGTTTCGGTGGTGCGGGCGACGGTGACCTTCACCAGTTGCGGCACGCGGCTGCCGATTTCGTCGACGCGGCGGCGATAGGGATCGAGGGCCTCAGCGGTCAGCAGGTATTCGAGACATTTCTGCGCGATGCGGCCGTGGTGATCGTCGATCTCGCGTTCCAGCTCGGCGACGAGGGCCAGGTCGATATAGCGCAGTTCTTTGAGGCCGATGACCTCGCCACGCGTGGTGCGCAGGTTGGTCAGGGCGGTGACGTATTGCTCGATGCTGTTGAACGGACTGGCGAAGATCGCCTGCACGACCTCACGCAGGCGGCGCTGGGTGCGGCCCACGGCCTCGCGCGTCTCGCGCTTCACCTGCATGACCTTCTCGTGCTCGTCGACGGCGCTGGCGGCGGCGGCCTTGATGTCGAGCAGCGGTTCGCGCAGGTTGCCGGTCTCGGCCTTGTCGACCCAGAAGTAGCTGTCGACGATGTCGCCGGCCTTCTTGGTCAGGTCGAGGAACAGGTTGGCGTAGCTGTCGTCTTTGCCGATGAGCGTGAGCACCTCGCGGCACTCGGCCATGCAGCGGACGATGTCGCGGTTGCCGACCTTGAACAGGAACGAGTCGGTGGTCGGGGTCTTGGGCGGCACGTAGTTGGCACCAACGAACGGGGTCTGCCAGACCTGGATGGCGTGGTGCTTGCGTGCCTCGCCGTGCTCTTTGAACAGGATCATGCGGCCGTCTTCGAACAACGAGAACCCGCCGCACACCACTGGGGTGTCGACCCGCTGGGCGATGATGTTGTACGACAGCAATACATAGACGCCCGCAACCCGGCTGTGAAAGACGTAGAGCGTGTCTTCGCCGTTGGGCGACGCGATGCGCTTCTCGAACTGCATCGCCGGCAGGTCGGTGTCGAACTCTTTGTATTCACCGGTTTGCAGACAATAGCCGCGCGGAAAGATGATGCCGTGGTCGTCGGGCAGCAGCACGCAGGCGGTGGCCAGCGCATCGACGCGGGTCGCGCGGCGGATCTTCTCGCTGAACACGATGTGGCGGTAGTCTTTTTCTTGATACGGTTTGATCTTGAGGAGGATCAAGGGCCCGATCGAGGCGTAGAAGATCTCGGCGTCGTCGAGGGTCTGGTCTCTGTTTTCGACCGGTTCGCTGAAGATGCCCTCGCCGGTCGCGGTGTTGTCTTCGACCTTGATGGTGAGGTCACCGCCGACCGTCTCGACGAAAATCTTGTCGTTGATCGAGATGTGCGGATGCATGCCCGAGCGGTGCAGATCGCGATGGGTGCGCGTCCACTCGAACTCGTGTTGCGAGGGCAGGCGGCACTCGTGCTCGGATCTATTGTCGATGTATTGCAGTTTGCCGTTGTCGCGAACCAGCCACTTGAAGGTCTTGATGTCGGTGACGGCCTTGCCGACCTGGAACACCATGAACAGGTGGGTGCCGATGATGGCAAACTTCACGAACAGCGTGGTCTTGTAGTACCGGTAGAGTTCCTTGAAATCGGCGTGAAAACGGGGGTCGTCGAGCAGGTCGAGCGACTCTTCCTTGAACGTCGTGCCCCCGGTGCTGGCGCCGTCGTTGTGATAGATCGCAAACACGTCTTCCATGCGGGTTTCCGATTTCAACCCGATAAATACATTGTAACCAAAAATGAATCGGTCGCCGATGGCGACCATGTCGCGCGGCGTGCAGTTGTTGGCGGTGGTGATGCGCTCGGTCGCGAGCAACTGCATGTCGATGGTGCCGAACGTCGCTTTGCGTGCGACATTCAGGGTGTCGAGACGCCGCTGCAGTTCCTGGCCCTGGCTGTTGAGGCGTGAGCGGATGATCTCGTAGGTGCCCTGGTCCATCGTGGCGGCAGGGGCCGCGGCTGCCGCCGTCGGCGTAGCGACGCCCGGCGTGGCGACGCCCGGCGTGACGACGCCCGGCGTGACGACGCCCGGCGCCGAGGCACTGTTCGCAGCGAGACCAGGAATGTTGTTGGCGTTGTTCGCGTCGGTCATGGTCGACCTTCCTGATGCATTCGTGTTTTCGGGTCAGGCGTGCCGGTCGGCAGATACGTGCGTGGCACGCGGGGGTCGCCGTTTCATTTGCCGCAGCACTTCTTGAACTTCTTGCCGCTGCCGCACGGACAGGGGTCGTTGCGGCCGGTGGTGGGAGCGGCCCGGATCGGGTCCGGACCGGGGGTGTACTGGTTGGTGAAATCGTGATCGAACTTGTCAGCGGGCCGTTGGGGACTGCGACCTTGTTGTCGTCGCGCCAGGGCAGCGGCGGCCTGTTGATCGGCTTTGCGCTTGGCGTCGGTATCCCAGTCATAGAAGGCGAAGCAAGCGATGACGTCGTCGCACGCCTCGATGCGGCACAATTCGTTCGTGCGCATTGTGGTGAGCACCGCGGCGGGATCCTCGGCGCAGCGTTTCTCAAAGGATTGGCGGTCGAACATATCTTCGTCGATCTTGTCGTCGTCGAACCACTTCCGGATCGTGTCGGCCAGCGGACCGGGGTGCAGTTGATAGGCGGTGTAGGCGAGTGCCTGTCGCCCGACTTCGTCGTCGGGGTCGAGCAGATCGTCGGCGATGTGGGCGAGTTCGCGCAGGACCTCGTCGCGGTCGCGCTGGCCGAGCAATACCATGTATTTCATAGCATGGAACAACGCGTAACGGGTCCACTCGTAGATGCTGCTCGACGCTGCCAGGGTGACCAGCGGACCCGTATCGCCGTGGGCGACGCGGGCCAGATGAGCGTCGAATTCCTCCAACAGGAAGTCGTCGTGAAAAGCGTGGTCGAGCTGATCTCCGGTCAGGGACGCGACAAACCCGGCCATCGGCACCAACGCCGTTGGCTCTCGCCATGCCCCGAGCAGAGTGACGGCATAACGGTGCGCGACAAAATCGGGGTCATCGAGGAACCGGCCGGGTCGGTCAGACAACTCTTGTAACAACTTGATCAGCAACGGCACGCATTCGGCGCGGTGCGCGTCGGCCCAGCGCACCGCATCGTAGGCGAAATGGCCGTCGGTGCGGCGCATCAGGGCGAGGGCCTGGGTCGCGTCGGTGATCTCGATCGGGGGCGGGGGGCGATACCAGACGGTGAGTTCGGCCAGTGGGTGTTTGAGGCGACGGTATTCGTTGGCGGCGTCGCGCGCCTGGGCGCAGGCTTGCTCTGGACCCAACGCCAAACTCTCCTCGAACTCCTCGATGCTGAAATTGACTGGGTCGATGCGATCTCGGGCGAACAGCGTGCGATACTCGTGCTCGAGTTCGACGGGGCCCAGATCGAGGCCATAGCAGGCGAGAAACGCCTGGTCGTCCTCTGAAGTCAGTCTGCTGTTGGGTGACAGCAGGCGGCGGAACACCTGAATGACGTTGTGGCGCGGCCACTCGTTGAACACGGCCAGGCCGACGAGCGCCTGGGTCGCGACGGTGCGGGCCTCGGCGCCCGTTTGTTCGCCCAACACGAGCGCCTCGACCTCGGCGCCACGTTCACCGACCACGGCCATGATGACCTGGGGCAACAACTCGTAGCGCATGTCGCAAAAGGTCGCCTCGAGCTGTTCGTCGTCGAGTGTCTCGAGGATGCGGCGCAAGACCGGCCAGGCCCGTGGCTCGCGCCAGAACCCCAAAATGGTCAGGGCGTAATCGACCTCCAGTGCCCGCGTGCGCATTCTGTGCGGGTGGTCTTCGTCGGGTAGCACCTGCTCGAGAATGTGCAAGAGCGGTTCGGTGAACTGGTCGCGATGCGCCAGGATATGCTCGATGAGGTCGGGTTCGGGGCGGTCGCACCAGCCGTTGAGGCGGCGCAGGGCATGGTCGTGATTCATTAATATTGCTCCGGGGGCGGTTCGCCTGATCGGGACAGGGCCTGCTGCAGACGTCAACTCGACGGCCTGCGGCCGGGCCCGGGTTGGACCCGGCCGCAGGATGTCAATACAACGTCAATGCACCCTCTAGCTCTTCTTGCCGGGTTTGGCCGGCGTGTCGATGACGGTCGCGTCGATCGGGGTGCCAAGGACCGCGGCGGCCAGCTTGTCGCCCAGACCCAGGCGTTTGGCGCTCTCGAGCATGTTCTCGAGCATCGACTTGACGCCATCGTCGTGGGCATCGACCATGAACCGTGACAGCAACGCGGTGATCGAGAGGTTCTTGAGGTTCTCGGTCGAGATGCCGAAGCGGTCGACCAGTTTGTGCAACCGGTCTTTGAACAGATCGGGGTCGCCGGTGAGCAGGCTGTCTTTGATGTCGGTGAGCACGGCGCTGTTGTTGACCATGCGGTCGATGGCGCGGCCCTGCTGCACGGCTTCGCTGATGCGGTTGAAGAACGTCGTCTCGCCACCGATGATCTCGATGTGCGCCGCTTTGAGTGCCTCGGCGACGACGGTGGCGCGGCTGGCGGCGATCTCTTTCTCGGCGTCGATGGCCGCCAGTTCGATGTCTTTCTCTTTCTGCAGACGCAGTTTGAACTCTTCGTGATCGCGCCCGACCATGTCGAGCAGGCGCATCGCGTTGGCCTTCTTCTCGATGCCCGATGCCTCAGCCTCGGCCTTCAGTTGCATGTTGCTCGCCTCGGCGGCGCCCTGTTTGTTCGACGCCTCGGCCTTGGCCGCTTGGCCCTTCGCTTCGGCTTCAGCTTTCATGCGCAACACTTCGGCTTCGGCGGAGCCCATCTTCTGGATGCCCTCGGCCTGTGCTGCGGCCTTGACCTGCAGCACCTCGGCCTCAGTCTCGCCCTGTTTCTGCAGCGCGCCGGCCTTGACCTCGATGATCTTGGCTTCGACGATGCCCTGTTTCTCGGCGGCGACGGTCTTGGCCTCGAGCACGCGCGCCTCGGCGGTGCCCTGTTTCTCGAGCGCGGCGGCCTTGGCCTCGAGCACCTTGGCTTCGCCCAGTCCGGCGGCGGCCGACTCGGCGGCGGTGGCCTCGGCGAGAATCTTCTTCGCCGCGGCTTCTTTCTCGGCTGCATTGCGTCCGGCTTCGGCCTCGATCAGGCGCTGCTCGGTGGTGAACACGGCCGCCTTCTTGGCTG
>CAZADH010000019.1:983-6290 GCA_964483805.1 uncultured bacterium | reverse complement strand
CTTCCGCGGCCTTGATTTCCTTGGTGAGCGATTCCTCGGCCTCCATTTCGGCCTTGGTGATGATGACCTTCTTGTTGCGGTCGGCGGCGGCGAATTCGCGGGTGTCTTTGATGCGTTCCTCTTCTTCGACGACGGCGCGCTGCACTTGCACGCGTTGCCGGATTACGTCTTGAATATTCTTCTGCTCGGTCTCGATCGCCTTGGCCTTGTCGATGGTGGCCAGGGCCACGACGCGCTCACGCTCGGTCGCTTCGAGCGAGCGGTCTTTGGCGACGCGCTCGATCTCGATCGCTTCCGTGCGCTCTTTGTTTTTCTGGGCAACGATGATCTGGCGGTCGCGGTTCTGTTCGGCGACGGCGATCTCTTCTTCGGTCACAATGCGGGCGCGTTCCGACTTCAAACGCTCTTCCTGCTGCACGCGGGCCGCTTCGGCCTCCTCGCGGGCCTTGATCGCGGCGATCTCGCGCTTCTGTTTCTCTTCGGCTTCGGCGAGCGACCGCTTCATTTCGAGAATCGCTTCGCGGGCGCGCACATCCTGCTGCGTGATCGTCTTCTCTTTTTCGCGTTGGATGTCGTTCGACAGCACTGCCTGTTTGGCCGTCAGATCGGTGATCGTTTTGATGCCCTCGGCGTCGAGAATGTTGTTGGGATTGAGCATCTCGAGCGGGGTCTGTTCGAGATAGTCGATCGCACAGTCGTCGAGCACGTAGCCGTTGAGGTCGGTGCCGATGACCTTGAGGATCTCTTCTTTGAAGCGATCGCGTGCCGTGTAGAGATCGACGAACGCGAACTTCTTGCCGACCGTCTTGAGCGCTTCCGAGAACTTGGCGTCGAACAGATCGACGAGGGCGCCCGGGTCAGAAGCGCGCCGGCAGCCGATCGATTGCGCCACCTGCAGCACCGATTGCGGCGAGTTGTTGACGCGGACGAAGAACACGACCTTGACGTCGGCGCGAAGGTTGTCTTTACAGATCAGGCCTTCCTTGCCGCGCCGGTCGACTTCGATGCGGCGGACGGAGATGTCCATCAGTTCCGACCAGTGGATGATCGGGAACACGACCATGCCCGAGAACGACACGTTCGAGCCGCCCAACCCGTTGCGGATCATCGCGCTGCCCTGGCTCACCTTGTGGAAGCACGAGAAGATCATGCGCAGCGCGCCGATCACGATGAGGGTGACGACAACTACCGAGATGTAAAACATTTCCATGGTCAGATCCTTTCCGCCGGTCGCCGGACGCGGCTCGAAGAAAGTAATACAATATCAATACGAAATACGTTTATTGGTGTCGGTGTCGCGCGAATTGCCGAGTGGTTGCGCCGGTTGTCGTTGGTGCTCGGCACTCAACTCACCTCGACCGCGGATTCTTGCACGAGATAGGTGTCTTTCCTGCGGTCGTGGGCGATGATCATCACGCAATCACCTTTGTTGAACGAAACCCCGGGTTTCGCGCGGCCCTCGAGCAGGAGCGGCGCGCCCTGGGTCGGCACCTCGACCTGGCCGAAGTGCTCGGTCAGACTGCTGGTCACGACCTTGCCGGTCTTGCCGACGAGATTGAAATAGGTGTGCTTGTCACGCCCCAGATGTCGGAACACGAGCCGAATCGGCCAGGTGACGACCTTGGTGATCAAACCGCTGGCGATGAAGATCGGCACGGCCAGACCGGCGGCCAGCAACAGGCTGTTGGCGTTGCCCAGATGGCTGTTGATCGTGACCGACATGATCCAGGAGGCGAGCGAAAAGAAGCTGACCGGAATGGTGATTGGCACCTCGCCCAGGTCGAACATCCAGGCCAGACCTGCTTTGACGCCGAACCCCGACGCCGCGACGGCGCCGGCCTCGCCGGCGGGGACGAGTTCGCCGCCATCGGCATGCGCGCCGTCGATGTGTCCGTCCGCTCCCGCGTGGATCTCGCCGGGACCGTGGATGTCTCCGTGTCCGGGCGCGACCAGGTCACCGGCATGGTGGGCACCGTCGAGAGCGGCGCCGGCATCGCCGACGTGCGCGTCGAGGTGGCCATCGATGTGGGCATCGACATGAGCATCGATATGCCCATCGATGTGGCCGCCCTCGATCATCGTGCCGTCACCGCCCGCAGGTGATCCACCAGCCCCACTTTCCATGGGGTCGATGTCGGCCATACCGAAGACGACCGAGCACCAGTACAGCACCACCACGCCCAACAGCATCGTGTAGGGGAAGTTCACGGGAAGCAGTGCGGCTGCGAGAATTGCAGACATTCGGTCGATCCACCGGCCAGTGAAATTTTTACCACCCAACGATGACATGAAGTGCCGTCGAGCGACAACGCAGAATCACGTCACTCGATGCTATCATGATCTCGGTCGAACACACGAGAATTTGGTCGCGTGCAGCGACGGGTGGGCAGCCGAATGAACAACGAGAATACGCCTCACGATTTCCGTTCTGATGCCGGACAGGACAGTGCTCACACCGGTGGCCCTGATGGCGAGCCGGGGTCGGTGACGCCCGCGTCGGAACCGGTGCATGCCACGCCACCGCGGTATGCCGATCCGCTCACCATGCAGACGATTCTGGGGTGCGCCGGTGCCGTGATCGTGGTCGTGGGTCTTCTGGTGATGGTCTTTCTGCCGATGATCGGGGTTGCAGGTGGTTCTCTGCGGGGAGGCATGAGCACCCAAGGCGGCAGGGCGTCGGCGACGCGCGCGGCGATGGCGAACCTGAAGACGGCGCTCGTTTGTTTCAATAGTGACTTGGGGCGTTTCCCGCACACCGGCGTCGCCAGCAATTACGACGACGCCCATGTTGCGGCTGCTGATGCGCTTCTCGACCGGAGCCGTGATCGCAACGTGCTGGTGAACGATCGTCCGTTGCCGGTGGCTGGTTGGCAGAACCTGGGCCTCGATGCGGCCAAATGGAAAAAGCGCTGGAAGGGGCCTTACATGGACGCGGATCCGTCTGAGTTCATGGACGATGCTTGGAACGAGCGCATCCGCTACCGTTCATGTCGCGGGTATCTGTGGTTGTGGTCGGCCGGCCCGGACGGGAAGTTCGATGACCTGGCGTCGCTTTCGCAGAATCTTGCGACGGGTGCCGACGACATCATTCTCTCTGTGGCCAAGTTGAAAGGGCCGGGGTTCGCGACCAACACGGCCAGTTGCCGGATTGTCGATCTGTCGGTGGGTCTCGACGTCGATCAACCGGTGGCGACTGAGGCATGGGCGGCGCCGCCGCATTGAGAGCGGGACTGGTGCCAATGAGCCGAACTCGTTGGGCCGTGGCTTTGGCGCACGCTTCCTGCGTAGTGTGAATACTTCGTATTTCTATCTGGTCCCGCCGAAGGGCATGCGCTTGAAGATCTCGAGCATGCGGCGAAAGTCAGGTGGGGTGCCGTTGCGGCGATCCGGGACCGGGCGCGACGGCGAGGTGGCTGGTGGCTGCCCTGGGGTGGTGCGCGACGGCCGAACGGCCGGGCGCTTTCCAGGTGCCGTACCGGAGGGAGAACTGGTTGCGCTCGCCGTCCCGATCTTCGCTTTGAGCCTCGCCGCCCGGCCCGGGTCGAGGCCCTCGAGAATCGAGACCTGTTTCCGCGCCGCCGAGGCATTGCCCCGACGCGCCTCGGCCAGACCGAGCAGGTAATGTGTCGAAGCGTCGTCGGGCGTCAATACAAGCGCTTGCTGCAGCGCATCGGCCGCGTCGTCGTACTGCCGCAGTTCGATGGCGGCGTTGCCGAGATTGTACCAACCATCGGGGTTATTGGGCTCGAGTTTGAGTGATGCGCGATAGGCTTGCATCGCTTCGGCCGGTCGGCGGGCGTTGTTGAGCGAGACGCCGAGGTTGTACCAGGCTTCCGCGTCCCCGGGTTTGATCTTCACCGCCCGTTTCAACGCCGCGACTGACTGCGGGTAACGCCGGAGGCGGCCCTCGGTCAAGCCGAGACGACTCCAGGCCTCGAAGTGGTTCGGGTCGAGCCGCACGGCCGCCTCGTAGGCGCTGATGGCTTCCTTGTGACGCTTGCGGGTGTCGAGCAACAGGCCGAGGTTGTACTGCATGGCGGCCGAGTGGGGTTCACTGGCGACTGCTTGACGGGCCAGCTCGATCTCGTCGAGGGGCGTGAAGGTGCGCTTTGGCGTGGGTGATGGAACGGGGCGCGGCACCACCGCCGTTGCCGACGCCATGAATCGCACCAGCGCGGCCGCCGAGGCAAGTCGGGCCAGATCGACCGGGTTCGCTTTGGCGGCCCGGGTGCCGGGTGTGGGAGCGGTCGATGTCGGCGTCGCCAAGGGGGTTGCGCCGCAGCTCGCATCGGGCAGGTCGTCGGCCGCGGTGGCTACATCATCGCCGGGCAGGTTGGCGTTCACCGGTGACCCCCGCTGCAACAGGTCAAGGAAACCGCGCACCGCATCGGGCGGGTCGTTTGCACCGCGCGAAACTCCGTTTCGCGCCGCCTTCCATGGCGGCAAACGCCCACTACGCCCATCGGGGCCGCGGCACCGTCCAGGTGTCACCCCGAAACGCCGCCATCCCTGGCGGCAGTCGTGGGCGGGCGGGTCGTCGAGGTCGCCGGTTGCTGTCGCCGGGCGCGCCGGGATCGGCTCGGTTGCGAACGACGGTGCCGGCAGGCTCGCGCCAAGGAACGACAGTGTCAGGGCCAGCAGCAGAACACACGCCGGGATGGCGCGGTGCGGTTGGTCATTGGCGCCGGCCTCCGGGTGGCGTGGCCGTCGGTGTATCGTGGTCTGCACAGATGTATGTATCATGTATGCGAATGTTCGGTCACTTCGGCGCGGCGGGCGCGGGCAGAACCGCCTGCCAGGCCTGCATGATCTGGGCCGGGAGACTCGCTTCGGCGAGAATGGCATGCAGTTGGCCCAGGGTGTCGCCTTCGTCGATAGCGACCTTCTCGAGGCCGTCGCCGGGGAGTTCCCAGTCGCTCGGAAACACAAAACCACGCGGGATGATCAACGCCTGCAGCTTGCCCTTGTCGAAGACAAAAACGCGGTCCATGAAAGCAAATCGGCCATAGATGAGCCGGTGCGGCGGCGCAAGCAGCGACAACAGGTGCGTGTTGTGAATGCCGACGAACAAATGGGGTTGCGCATCGACGGGCGCAAACGGACGGGGTTCGGCGGGCGCGGGCATTTCTTCGAGCGATCGCCCCAGCAGGCGCGGGGCGAGAAAAGCCGCAATCTTGTCGATATCATGGGGATCGGCGAGTTGGAGCCGGCCGCCCATGATCTGATCGTGTGCATACACGAGCTTTACGGAAACGGGGATCGCCGCGTCGGCCAGTTGCAGCGTGCCCGAGAACAGGTGTCCCTCGG
>CAZADH010000019.1:0-973 GCA_964483805.1 uncultured bacterium | reverse complement strand
GGGAAACTCGCGGTCGGCGAAGGCGGGCGGGCGGACGAAAGCCAGGGCGGTGCGGCACAGGTTGGCCACCGGCAGCGACAGCGTGCCGGCCCCGTCGGCAATGACGAAGCGGATGTTGCGTTCCTTTTCGCCGACGATGAACCGGTGAAACGAACAGCGTTCCTCGCGGCAGAGGGCTGAGAGAAACGCCCCCCGCACATCGTCGCCGAGTTGATCGGCCGCCTCGAGCAGCGTGCGGCCAAGACGCAGCGCCCGATGCGATGGCGTCTTGAGCTTGACCACCGCGTGCGAGTCGACGCGCTCGCGTGCGGATGGCCCGAGTTCGGCTTTCTTCACAATGCCGGTTTCAATTCCCCGACCGGCACCATCAAACGTGATCACGTAGTCGAGAAATGACAACTCGGCACGAGTCACCTCGCCGTTGGGCCGCTGCCAGACCACCAATTGCGTGTCGCCGTCACCCTGAAACCAGCGCCGCTGGTTGTCGGGGTCGGCATCTTTCTGGGCAGCAACGATGATCTCTCGCAGCGATCGCCCATAGATGCTGGGTTTGAGGAACTCGTCGAGGAGGCGGGAGTGGGCGAGCGAGCGCTGGGCAAACGACAGCCCGATCTCGTTACGGCCCTTGGCACGCACCTCGAGCGAAGTCGCGAGAAAAACGGCGCCGAAATTCACGCGTGCCGAGAAGACCTGATCGACCTGCACAGTGTCAAAAAAGGTGTGACCGCCGGTGCGGATGCCGATGCCGCCGAAACTCAGATTGAAAATGGGAAACCGGCCGGCGCCCTCGATGTCGACCGTGCCGGTCGCAAGGTCGAGCCGAATTGCCGTCCGGCGGTCGGACGGTGAGGCCACTGGTGGAGCGGTGGGGTCGGATGGCGGCGGTGAAGCGGGCGTCGGCGTGCCGCCGGTGATCCAGTGCGTGCCTTGCCGATGGTGACCGGCCTCACCGAAATTTCACCGCTCGGGTGGA
>CAZADH010000018.1:0-39109 GCA_964483805.1 uncultured bacterium | reverse complement strand
ACCTGCACGACGCCGGACAGCGGATGGGCGTATACGTAGGGATTGCGGTAGTCGTTGGTGCGGATCTTGACCATGTTGTTGAAGGCCACTGCCAACTGGCCGAACTCGTCGGCGCGGGTTTCCGGCAGCGCCACGGCGAACTCACCCCGCATCACCGCGCGCGCTGCCGCGATCAGGTCGCGCACCGGCCCGAGGAACCGCCGCGCCGCCAGGGTGGCAAACACCCACGCCACTGCCGCCAGGAACAGCATGCCCTGCCGCTCACGATCGGCGCTGCGCACCTGCGCAGAGAGCAGAGCCGAGACGTCAAGCCAGCCATACAATGTATTGTTTCTCATTTCTTGACCCGGCACCACGAGAACGGCTGCTTCCCGTGTACCGTCGCGCACCGATCGCCACAACGGCGCATCGGCGCACTCAGCCCACATTGCATGCTCGTGCAACAGCCCCCGACGCGGCGTCAACAACTGGTGGCCATGCACCGTATAGCCCGGTTCGCCCAGAGGCGGCCGATCGGGCCACGTCCGCCGGGCCCGCACTTCGCCAAACGGGAAGACCTGTTTCCAGCCCGGGAGCGTGCGCTGCGTCACCTGCCAACGCAGCGGCAGGTCAGACTCGGCCCGATAGGTGCGATACCATTCGCGCAGAACGTGAATGCCGACCGGGATGTTGTCCAGTTCGAGACTGACCACCAGACAACCGTGACGCGGCAGAACCTCGAACCAGGTCAGCATATTCTTCTTGCCCCGCGCATCTTCGATGCCGCCGACCGTGAACGCCCGGGGCGCCATCATCAGGGCAGCAAACCAGTCGGGCGGCACCAACCCCGACAGCAGCACGCGCATCTCATCGAGCTGTGCCTGCAACAGGGTTTCACGGGCACTCTCGCGGGCCGGTGCCTCGCCCAGAACCGCCGGTGACAGGGCGGCGACGGTCTGGCTGTAAGCCCCGCGCATACCCACGGTCAACACGGCGTCGCGGTTCGAACCGGTGAAGTAGCCGTTCGGGCCGACCACCATCAACCGCTGGATCGAGGTCCCCTGGCGAACCAGGCGGAAGAAGAGGTGATCGACCTGCCGTGCCAGAGTGCGCTGTTTGTATTCACGCAGCGGGACGGGCAACTGCATCAGACCACGCCGCATGCCGACCTGGCGCCACGCCGAGAGCGCGGCTTTGACCTGGTAGGTCGAATACAGGGCGCTGCCGGCCTCGATAGCGGCCAGACGGTGTTCGACATCGCGCTGGGCATCGGCCAGACGACGCTCGCGTTGCTCGTCGAGGGCGCCTTCGAGAGCCACCCAACCCAGCACCGCCCCGACGCCAAGCACCAGGGTGAATGCCAGCGTCGTCTGCAAGACCAGCGACCAACCCCGCACCGTGTAGCGACGGATGCCCAACCAGGCCACCACCAAGGCCGCGATGGCGAGCATCCCGGGAACCGTGCCCCGCGCTGCCAACCCGGCCGACGCCGGCGCACCAACGACCCGTTGCGCGAGCAATACACGATATGACGAAGCGAAACGCAACCAGCGTTCTGCCTTCGCCCACCCGTGGCGGAAGGACACGTCGTCACCGGGCACGCGGGCCAACTCACGCAGCGTCGGATCATGCCGCCAGGCGGTCGACTCCACCCGCCAGCGCGAACGTCCCCGCAATGGGACAATCGACGCTTCCACCCCCAGGGCATGCAGGTTGGCCACGAGAAAACGCAGACCATCGCGCACCGCGAGGGTTTTCGAGGGCAAGAGGACCAGCACGGCGCCGGCCGGGACCCCTCGAGCACGCCGCGGTGTCGTCCAGTATGGTAACCAGAATTCCTGGAACGGTCGATTGGCGAGGGCGATCGGCGAAAACTGCCCCATCGCCGTACCGTGGTTGATGCACCACGACCAGAATGTCTTCTGATCGGTGGTAAACAGATCGCTGCGCAGGGCAACCGACATCCAGAACTCAGGACGAAACGCGGCCAGGTCGACAATGGCAAAGCGCAGCAGTGGTCGGATGAGCATGGCCTGGGCCAACACCATGAACTGGCGACAACTGGCATCATCGGCATGACGCGGACCACCGTCATACAACATACGTATATTGTCGAAGCCGATGGCCCGCTCGATCTCCCCGGTCTGTGAAGCGTAGGCGAAACCCGGCCAGGCGGCGATACTCCACTGCATCGCCGGCAGGCCGCGTGAAAGCGCGGTCAAGCGCTCATGGATCGCCCGCGGCACCTCCGTGTCGGGGTCGGCGCTGCGACCGGCCCGCTGCTCGCTCACCCGCACCATGCGTCGGCAGAGAATGCTGGCCTGCACCAGCGGGTCGAAAGACTGATCGACCAAACGATAGGCCTCGTCGAGGCCAACCCCCGCGACATCGGCAGCGCGCTGCCGCGAGACCTCCTGCCGCTCGACCACCAGCTCTCCGACGAAGAGCGCGGGAACGAGCAACACGGCGGCCGCGGCCAGACGGCGCCGCCATGACCAGGCTCGTCCGGCGAACGCCGGTTCACCTTCGGCCGGGGCCGCCGCCCCCGCACCTCGGACGTCACGGGCATCCGTGTCGCAGACCATCGGACCGACGGGTGCGGTCGCCGCAATGTCGCCGGAGGAGCGCCGGCCGGCGCAGGTGAGCGAGGCCAACTCTGCGGCATCGGTGGCATCGACGAGCGCCACAAACGACCAACCCGCGCTTTCGGCCTGCGCCCGCACGGCCGGCGAAACCACGACACGGGTGTGGCTGCCGTACCGAGACCGGCTCTCGAGCTCGGCCGCCCGTTGCACCGCCTCACCCAGCACGGTGAAGTCGAGGCGGGATGCCGCATCACCGACGACGCCGGCCACGGCGCGGCCCATCTCGATGCCGACGCCGATGTCATAGGTGAACTGCCGGCGGGCCTGACGCTGGCGCTGCAGCAAGGCATGCACCGAACGCATTGCCGCTGCCGCGGCGACGGCATCGACCACCGCGTCGTGATCGGCGCGCGCATAGAACACGGCGACGATCGCATCACCGATGAAGCGATCGATCACGCCGCCGTGATCCTGGATCACCGCGGTCATCGCCTCCATGTGGCGATTCAACATTGTAAATACATCGTGCGGATCATGCAACTCGGTGATCGTCGTGAACCCACGGATATCGGAGGCGAGCACGACCACATCGCGCACACGCCCGGCCATGGCAGCCCGCGGATCACCGGCCCCGACGATATCGAGCACCTGCGGGGCCACGAACCGACTCATATCACGCCGTTCCCGCAGCCAATCGATCATGCGATCGAGGGTGGCGCCGGCGGCCTCCAGTTCATCACCGCGCGACTCGGTGATACGCACCCCCAGGTCGCCGGCGCTCACCGCGCGCAGACCGGCGGTCATGCGCACCAGCGGTTCGGCCAGCCAGCGCGCGAGAGCAAGGCCGATGGCCAGCACCGCCACAATGACCGCAGCCCATCGCCCCAACCAGCGCCGGCGCGCGTCGTCCATCGCCTGCGCCACCGGAACCAACGAGATCCGGCCCACCAGCACATAACCGGGAAGGCGGGACGTGGTGTAGCCGACCACCAATTCGCGCGCCCGCCAACGCACGGCTGCAATCGGCCTCCTGGCGGCCGCCCGCGCCAGGGCATCCCATTGGTGGCGCCGGGCCGACTGCTCGAGTCCCGGGGTCACGGCCTCGACGCCGTGAGGACCGCGACGAAACGCACACACCTGCGCGCCGCCCGCCGTGCGACCGGTGCGGGTCGTCACCGTGGTGTGGGCAAGATAATCGCGAATCAGCGCGTCTTCATCCCAGAGGAAAAACAGTTCGTAATACAGCCATGGCCCGCGCATGAGACCGGTGCGGAACGTCGTCCACTTCTTGGGCCCGACGCTGAAGGTGCGATATTCCTCGACGTCGGGCTTGCCGATCTTGCTGTCTTTGGTCAGGTTGTTGTCGCCGGTGACCACCAGTCGCCGCCCCCGGCTCAGGGTGGGCTTCAGGGCGCGAATATCGGGCGGTGTCGGGTATTCCGCGAGCAGGCGTATCCACAGATCCTGGGTCAGGGTGCGACTCCAGCGCCGGTTCTCCTCAGCGACATCGTCGGAATACCGATCGAAGGCCATGTTCTTGTGACCCTGTACCGCGAACATGGTCATGCTGACCCGTCGTCGCACCAGTTCCTGCCAGACAGCGTCGGTCAACCGATCGACCGACTCGCCCCGAAATTGCACGCCGAGCAATTGTTCGAGCAGACGCGGCCGGGCGCAGATCTCGCGGCAGGCCTGCACGTACCGTTCGGAGTAGCGACTCGTGCCGGTCTCGACCTGCCGCATCGCCCGTTGCAGTGTTCGCCGCGCTGCGTCGATGCGGTTCTGTTGCATGTCGACCAGCAGGCGCTCGACGGCGCCCCAACTGATGACAAACGGCGTGCCGGCGATGCCGATGAACCAGAGCAGCAGCGTGCCGCGGACGCCAAGGACGAGGCCGCGGCCCATGACCATCTGCCGCAGCAGAAGCAGGGTCCACAGCACGACCCACAGGGTCAAGCCCATGGACGCAACCTGATCGCGCAGCCCGGCGCGGCAAAGCGGGACACGGCCACAGATAACGCCCAGACTGCCGCTGAGCGCGTCGAGCGGAAACGCCAACGCCCACCATCGCCCCGTGTTATCGAGTGACCGCACCTGATGCAAGCGCGGCGCGGTCAGACGGATGCGGGCCTGATCGGTATCGGGCGCCGGCGACAACGTCGCCGACATTTCGGCCTGCCAGGCAGACAGCGCCTGCAGGGCCGTCGCATCGGTGAAATCGGTTGGCACATGCACCCGCGTGGGCGTAACGCCCGGCACCGGCAACGGCATGAACGCCGGCCACAGACCATGGCCCGCGAACGTGCGCAGCGTCGCGGCTTGCGCGCGAACCCATGAACTCTGCGTGGTCGGCAGCACCATGAGGACACCGCCGGTCCGCCGCCCGACCGGACCGACCAGGTTCCAGACGAGCAGCCCGGTCTGGTTCCGATGGATCACGGCGAAGGCCCGGCCGCGATACTCGGGCGAAAACAGCGGATCGACCAGGGCCTCGCCGAACACGAGCTTGATCCGCGACAACGGCACCGACAGGGCCACCGACCGACCGAGCGCGGCCAATTGTGCGGCTTCGCGGTCCGCCAGGGCCCGCAACAACCGGGCGACGAACTGCGCCCACTCGGTCTGGATACCCGGGCCCCGCACGACCACCGCCCCGTCTCTCGCCGATCCCCCTGACCCACCAGCGGAACTGCTCGCCAACCCGGCGACCCACAACAGGGGCCGGGGAAAATCGCGGAAGCGCGGGTCAACGACGGCCTCATTGAGAACATCGACCAGTCGCCCGGACGGCGCCGACGCCGGCACCCGCGCCGCCGCTTCGGCCAGGTGCCGACCGAGGGCCTCGGCCCAGTATTCGGGACGCACGGACGCCCGCACCCGCTCGCCGGCCAGTTCGGCCTTCGCCTGCCAACGGGCCCGGGCCTGCGCGACAATGCGCTCGCGCTCGCGTTCGGCATCAAAGCGCAATATCAACAGCGGGCTCAGGCTCAAGAGCAGGGCGAGGATCCAACCACCATGACCGGAAAGCACGGCCAGAGAGCGCGCGAACCCTCGGCGCCCATTCGAAACGGGCGGGTTCATCAATCGAGATTGCTTTCGCCGGCGGTTGCGCTCACGAAAGCAATTCTACCGTACCGCCGCACAGCCGGCAGAATCAGTGGTGCGGTGCATCCCAGGCCGGCGAATTATGGCGTCAAAGCAGGCGCGGCGCGGCGCTGCCCACCGCCCCCTCTCTGCATCAACCCCCAGCGAGAATCGCCTTGGCGCGATCGACCTGGTTGGGATACAGGTCGGCCGGACAGGTCTTACCGGCGCTGCCCACCATCCAGCGGGCGCACTGCGAGTTGTCGCCCTGACAGTATTTGCGCTTGAACATGCCGGCCATCGCCGGTACATCGGCCATTTTGTCGTTGAAGAACGGACACGCAGCAATTCTTGGGCAATCAGCCATGCGAGGTATCCTCCCCCCTGATTTTTCGCCGGACTCACGCGCCGACGAGAGGCAGACCACCATCACCTCTACGCGCCATTATAACGCGTACTGGTGGCGATTACGACAGTTGCCCCAGGGTTTCGGCTGACGGCGTCGGTCGAGGGATCAAGAACTGAACTTCTCGACCAGTTTGTTGTCGAGCACGTAGAGACAGATGGCCTTGGCACACTCGGCCGAATAGCCATACTTTGTATGTAAACTATTGAACATCAGTTCGACCTTCTGGCGGATCTTCGCATCGTACTTGTTGAAGCCTTCCGAGCCATACTCTTTGACGGCGCTGCGGAAGTTGACGTTCGACAGATACGGTTCGAGCACGCGCGAACGTGCCGAGCGGGTGAAGGCAGCGAACATGTCGAGATATTGCCGGGTCTCGGTGATCTTCTTGCCCTCGCACTTGATCTCTTTGGCCAACGTCACCGAGGCGTATTCATCGACCGCTTCCTTGCGGTAGCGCTCTTTCGAATACGACGAGGCGTTGGGTTCGAGCAGGTGCGTCTCGACGATGTCGAGGAAGTCTTTGGTGACCACCAGTTCTTCGTTGTTGTTGAACGGGTTCTTCACGACGTCGCCGACGTTGAGCGAGATGGCCACGAGGTAATTGAGAATCGTCTTGGCGATCTCGACCTCGTTGTAGTCGTACATCGAGTCTTTCATCTCTTTGAGCACCTCGAAGTCGTACAGATCGGTGAGGTGCTTGAGGAACCCGGGCGGCAGTTTGCCCTTCAACCCGCGGGCGTCATCGTTGAAGAAGTCGTTGATGTGCCGCATGCTGATCGGCCGCTTCTTCGCATATTTCTGGTAGAACTCGTCGAAGATCTGGTTCGACTCGCGGCCCGAGAAGCCCTCGTGCCCTTCGGCATCGGACTCGGCCAGCAGGCTCTTCCAGACGTCGGGCTTGAGGTTGGCCCGGTCTTCTTTGGTGAGCCAGTCGGGAACGACCCCCGCGTAGAGGTTCATCTTGAGCAGCAACAGGTCGCGGTCGCAGCATTTCTCGTATTCGTCGATGTCGTCGATCCAGTCGCGCAGGGCTTTCGACTCGCGCTTGATGCGCGAACTGACGATGATGCGCGCGAAGTTGTCGAGCACGTGCGGCATGAAGCGCAGTTTGATCTGGTCACCAAATGTATTGATATAGATCTTGATCTCGGTCGTATAGTCGAGCACGTATGGCACCGGGATCTCGTGAATGCGGTCGCGCAACGACAGGTCGATCGACTGGTCGGACTTTTTGAACTCCTCGCCAATGTGCTCGAGATCGCCGGGGTTCATCAAGACGATGAACAGCGACTTGATGCGCTCCTCGAGATCGGAGACCTTGTGGACCTCGTCGCTGATGATGCCGTGCAGGTCGGCAAACCGCTGGATGTTCCTGGCTTTGAGATCCATGAGGGCGCGCACGCCCTGGTTCGTCGACGAGTAGCCCGAGAACAGGTATTTCACCTTGTTGCTGTCTTGAAAGAACTCGTTGAGGAAGTTCTGCACCACCTCGTTGGTGCGCACGATCGCCTTCTCGCGGTCGTCGCCCGAGTTGAACACCGAGATGCCCTGGCCCTGTTTGCGGTTGAAGAAGAAGCGGCGGGCATAAACCATCTCGAAGATCTGCTTGATCGAGAACCGCTCGAGCAGCGCGTTGAACATGCTGGTGCAGATGGTGCACGGATCGTCTTTGAACACCCAATTGTATTGCTTGTGCTTGAACAGCTTCTTCTTGAATTCGCTCTCCGGCACGAGATCACGCAGCAGGTCGGCCCGATACTGCTTGGGGATCAGCAGAATCGGGTTGTCGTGGTTCGGGCAGGGAACCTCAAAGACGTTGTCATCGGGTTTGGCCTGCGCGGCCGTAGCCGCTGCGACCGCCTTCTTGGCCGCGGGATGGCGCATTTCGCGCGCCTCGCCACCGAGGTGGTCGACCACCGACCGCTCGAACGGGATGCGCCACAATACTTCGTAAAGCACCCCGCTGTCAGACCGCACATACTCTTCGAACTTCGCGAGCATGTTGTTGAGAAAGGTGCTCTTGCCGCTGCCGGCAGGCCCGCGAAAGACGTAGATCTTGTTGCGGATCGGCCCGGCCCGGTACGACTTGGCCAACTGCACGAGGCGGTTGGCAAACAACCGGTCGGCGAAGAACGGCTTCTCGGTGTATTGAATAAAGATGCGTTCGATATTGTAATTCTGTAATCCCAACGCCTCGTGATCGAACGGAATTGCTTCCTTCATCTCACGGGCGTAGAACAGCACCATGTCGTGAAAGAGCTGATAGATATTGCGCAGGATCGAGGCGCCGGTATTGGGGAACTCGTTGAGAAAAGCATCGAAGCGCAGCGGCTTGAGGCTCTTGTCGGCGGTCAGGTTCTCGATGATCTTGTCGAGGGCACGGTTGCTCATGGCTGTCTCACTCCGCGACCAGGTATGAATCGAACGCCTGGCGCGTCAATTTGCGCTCGGACATGGTGTAAAGCACGCGCTGGTAGCGAAACTCTTTCGGAGCTTCGGTCACCGCCAGGGCATCGGGATCTTCGGAGTTTGCTTTCTGGATGTCGCTCTCGTCGACCTCGTGGGTCTCGAGCACGACCTTGCCGCCCCACAGGAACTCGATACCGAGCATCGTATTGTTGATGTATTCACGCACCAGTTCTTTGCCCTCGAAGCGGTGGGTCAGGTGCAATTCGCCGGTCTTCTCGGTCTCGCTGCGGTTCACCACGATATCGGGCGGGTGGTAGAGCTGTTCGCTGATCATGTTCGCGTAGTCGGCGGCTTTGCGGCTCTTGACGTAATACTCCCACACACCCTTCTCGGCATTGAGCCGTTTACCGACGACAAACAGCCTGAACTCATCGACGAAATCCTGGTCGACGAACTCGCGAATTGCCGTGGCATCGCTGTGGAACCGCCGCACGTTGTGGATGAAATCGAGGCCCCGGCCGGTCTTTTTGTCCCAGGCTTGTCGTGTATTGACATCGTGTGTCTTCTCGAAATCGTAGGTCAGCATGCCGCGATCGGCTTTGGCCTCGAGATACTTGAGCAGACGCAAGCCCACGGCATAGGGGTTGAGACCGACGCGCGAGAGCGACACCACGTAGGCGTTGATCCGCGAGAAGTCGACCTCGTGCGTGCGCATGCGCGGGTCCATCATGAACAGTTTCTCGTGCCAGTAGCTGGCCCAACCCTCATTGAGGATCTTGGTGCGGATCTGCGGCTGGAAGTAGAGCGAGGTCTCGCGGACCACCTGCATCACCCGCTTCATCCAGTCGTTTTCTTCTTTGCGCAGCTTCGGCGAGAACTGGGCGATGTACTGCATGACGTCGAGGTGTTCGGGTTTCGCCTTCTTGTTGCGCCGCTCGAATTTGCTGACGAACTCGGGATACTTGCGTTCGGCATACATGAGAAACAGATTGCGCGCGTCTTCTTCGCTCTGGTTGGCCCGCAGCGAATTGAAGTGATTCAGCTCGTCGATGAACTTGAACGTCGAGACTTTGGCAATCTTCTGTAAATACTCGTCGAAGAAGAAGGCAAACTTCGCCTGGGCGGTGGTCGTCGCCGTTTCGCGCTCGCCCTGGGCCAGATGGCCGTAGTAATTGACGAGGTTGTCGATGCCCCGCGAAAACTCGATGACGTAATCGACCCAGCGGCCGTGCTCCAGACGCAATTCGTTGATCACCTGGGCGTCGGCCGACGCCTTGCTGAGAAAATCGTCGAGCCAGGTCTTGGCGAAGAACACGTTGTTCTGAAAGAAATCGATATGGGCGATGACGTGATAGAAGATCATCACGTTGAGCCAGTCGGGGTTGTTGTCGTTGTAGAACGAGAGCGGCGGCCGGGTATTGATGACCGTCTCGTAGGGGTTGTGCGGATAGAGATCGTATTTGCCCTTGTCTTGCAGGACGTGGATGTCGTTGACCCAGTAGTCGTACAGGGTCGGAATCATCCCCTTCGGGCTGAGCTTGATCATGTCTTCGTTGGTGGTGATGAACTCGAGGGTCTCGTCGCGGAAGACCAGGCCGTTGTCGCGCGCGACGCGCTTGCACTCTTCGACGATCTGCTTCAGTTCGTTTTGAATGAGATCCATGTTGCGCTTCCTTACTCGACCAGGGTGCGGATCGATTTGATCAGGTCGTCCTGGCTCTTCTGATTCTGCGCCAGCGACGAGAGCCGCAGCAGATCGGGTCGTTTCTCGAGCAGCTTCGAGCTTTTCAGATACCGCTCGATATAGGTGCCGTCTTCGAAGTTATTACGTTTTACCACGGTAATACCCATGCGGCTCACATAATTAAGCATCTTGTTCAACTCGGGCAACGCTTCTTTGCCGTCGCTGTCCCAGTCGTCGCCGTCGGTGCCCTGGAACACATAGATGTTGTAATCGCGGGCCAGGTTTTCTTTTTCGACGATCTCGTTGATCAGCTTGTAGGCCGAGGCAATGTTGGTGCCGCCGCCGTTGTTGAGGCGGTAATAGGTGACGAAGTTGTCGACCTCTTTGGCGTCGGTATCATGCAAGACGAAGCGTTTCTCGACGCGCTCCTGGTATTGATAGAGCAGCCACGAATAGATGAGCACGTGTTGCGACAGGACCACCTCGGTGGTCTCGCCGTACATCGAGCCGGAGTAGTCGCGCACGAAGAAGACAATCGCCTGCGACTCGTACTCTTTCTCACGCGAGACGATGCGATAGACCAGGTCGTTGGGGCCGACGATGACGTTGTCGAATTTGATATCGTCAGGGTCGAAGGTGCCCAGTTGCAGGTTCGTCTTGATGATGTTCTTGAGGCTCTTTTTCTTGTCGAGCACCTGGCCGAAACCGCGGTTGATGTCGGTGAGTTCGTAGGTGTAGCGGAACAGCGCGCACTTCTTGCCCTTCTGTTGGATGTTGGGCAGATTGAACTTCTCGGTCAGCGCCTTGCCGATGTCGAGGGCCCGGGAGTCGTCGAGTTCGTGCGGTTCGCCGCCGTCCTGGCCGCCGGGGCCGCTCTGCCCCTGGCCCTGGCCGCCTTCCTGGCGCACCGGGGCCTCGCCGATGATCTCGCCCTCCTCACCCTCGCCGCTGCCGCCCTCTTCGCCGCCCTGGCTGGGCGATTTGGGGCGATTGTCGTGGTAGAACTTCTCTTCGGTGACGGTCGGCACGATGACCGATTTCTTGCCGCGCGGGCTGGCGATCTTGCCGAGGATGACCTTTTTGGGGAAGCCGTCTTCTTCGCGCTGGATATCGCGTTCGAGCAACTCGTCGAGCGTCTGCAGACGTAAATACGGCGCATCACCGGGATCGAACAGCACGCCGTCGTCCCAGCGGGTTTCACCCAGCCCGAGCACCCGCGCGCGCGGATCGGCGCCTTCGCGCAACGTGCCGTCGAGATCGCGCTGCACGGCCGCCCGGGTCGTCTCGGACAGGTCGGGAGACGTCAGCAACTGGCGTAGGTCAACAGCCGCCGGCCCACGATGGGCGAAGTGGGTGTTTGCCGCCACGGAAGGCGGCCCGAAACGCAGTTTCGGGCAGTGCAAACGCCCCTTACCGCCCACCGGTTCCTGGACACGTCGCATCGATCGAGGCGCTCGAGACATGGCAGTTCGT
Organism: uncultured bacterium; assembly: GCA_964483805.1. Taxonomy (GTDB): domain Bacteria; phylum Muiribacteriota; class Ozemobacteria; order Ozemobacterales; family Ozemobacteraceae; genus CAZADH01. The sequence continues at coordinate 27,486 of CAZADH010000018.1, read as the reverse complement.
TCTCCTATCCGGGACGTCGTGGTCGATCCAGATAATAGTACCGCAATCCCCGCCGCAATGAAATAGGGGGACAGAAGCTGGGGTCTTGTCCCCGTGCAAGATCAATGCCCGCTCGAGGCGACGCCGGGCGAGGTGGGCGAAGCCGCTGCCGGCGTGAGACCATACGAGATGAGGCGCGCTTTGGCCTTGTCGATATTGTCGCGCGCCTCCTGGCAGTTCGGGTCGAGCTGCATCACGCGCTCCCAGGCCTTGATGGCGTCCTGCAAACGATCCTGGCGGGCGAGCGCGATGCCGAGATCGAAATACAATGTAGGATCGCCCGGGCGGTAACCGATCGCTTCGTTGAACAGCGGCACCGCCTGGTCCGGACGATCGCGCGCAGCCAGGCAACGCGCCAACGTCGCGGCGGTCATCTTCGCATCGAGTCGATGGGCGAAGCGCAACTCGGCCTCCGCCTCGGCCGCCCGCCCCATGACCATCAGCATCCGACCGAGATCGAAGTGCGCCTCGGTGTCGCTGGCGTTCTCGGTCAACACCTTTTCGAACGACGAGACCGCGGCGGCCATCTCGCCCGCATTCATCTCGAGCCGCGCCCGCTCACGCCACAACACCGCAGCACTGCACGACGCGGTCGCCGACCACAGCCACTTTTTCGCGTCGTCGTTGCGGTTCTGCGCCACCAGCGCCAGATACAACAGATGGGCGGTGAGCGAATCGGGCTGCAGCGCCTGGCTCTCGCGCAGCGCCGTCTCGGCCCCCGGCGCATCGCCGGCCGCCAGGCGCGTCTTGCCCAACTCGAAGAGGCTGACGGCGCGATCGACCTCGTGGGGCAGGTAGCTTTCGAGCATGCAACTGAGTTCGGCGTAGTTCTTCTGTTTCTTGGCCCCCTGAATGGCCGCCGACAGCCAACCGAGCCGGACGGTGTGGGCACCCCACCCGGCGACGACCAGGGCCAGCACCACCAACAACGCGGTGGGCACCGACCGCTTTGGCAATACATCGTGCAGATATTCGCGCCAGCCCCCCTCGCCCAGCAGACGGGCGATGACCAGGAAGGCGGCAACCGCAGCCAGCGCTTTGCCCAATGAAGTCAGGTCGTTCATATCGATACGGTAGGCCAGGCCGACCGCCAGCAACGGCCAGATGACCAGCTCGAAGGCGCTCAGACGCCCTTGTGCATACAACCGCAACAAGACCAGACCGCCGATGAAGCCCAGGGTGAGCGACATGTTGCCGCCGATGACCATGGTACCCGCCAGCATGGCGACAAAGGCGGTCAGACTGGCGTACAGCGTCGTGCGCCCGTCGAGGTCGGGCGCCGGCGGCGTGTAGGGCAGGATGTCGGCGGGCGTGACCGTCGCCGCAAAACCGCCGGCGATCGTCTGTTGCGGGCACGCGACCGCGCAATCCATGCACTTGATGCATTCGGAGTCATGGACCGCCCCGTGCGCCTTCAACTCGCCCGAGACGTCGAGGCCCATCGGACACGCCGCGTCGCATTCGTTGCGACAGCCGCCGCAACCGTGGACCCGGCGGATGCGCCACGGCGCGATCTTCTCGAAGCCGCTGAACCACAGTTTGAACACGCAGATGGTGCGACAGAAGCCGCGTTCACCAAAGAGAAAAACGATCAGAAAACAACTGACGACGACGGTCAAGCCCACCTGGAACAAGGACCGCGGCACGCCGCTCCAGACCGCGGTGGCGCCGGCGTCGAACGACCAGGCGGTCGGCAGGCCCGAGTGGTACCAGGCGAACGCCACCTGCCCAAGCATGATGCTGAACCACACCCACGGGATCAACCGCGAGCGGACCCGCACCATGCGCGGCGCGAGGCCGAGACGGCGCAACAGGCCGGCAGCGAGGTCTTGCAGAATCCCCCAATGGCAGAGCCAGCCGCAGAACATGCCACCGAACAGCAACGACCAGAGAAACACCGCCAGCGTGAAGATCGTCCCCGCGGTCACCAACCCGGTGGCCAGGGTGCCGAACAACTCGCCGAACCCCAGATGACCGACGTGCGTCCAACCGAAGTGGTGAAACAACGCGACATGCGCGAAGAACAATACATACACCAGCAACATGAACGGAATACGCCAACGCGCCCAGGTCTGCATCATCGGTTTACCTCATCCCCTGCTTTGCTCTTGGCATGCCACACTGTTGCGCGACCGCAGCGATGTTCGTCGCGTAGGCACGCGTCGGCCCGGTCACAGCAAGACGAGGCCCCACCCTCGGCCGGGCGAACATGATCCTCCCCCACACCAACCGACAGCGAGGGGGCACAACGATGCCCTCGCTGAGCCCACCCAGTCTCGAGAAAAGGCGCGGAAACGACAACCACCCTCCCCCCGCCGGACCGCGGGGAAGAGGGTTGTTGGCGCCCAGCCGAGGGTGAGGGTCGCACGCGCGCAGGTCGGCGCGACGCGGTTACTTGTTGCCGTCGGGCTTGCAGTAGAACTCGAGCGTCTTGCGCGCGCAGGTCTTGCAGTAGCCGAGGCGGTCGATCATAACCCCGAAGAGGCGATCGAACAGCTTCTTGTTGTCTTCGTTGGTCGGGTTGGCCAGAGCGCCGGCGAGACTGCCCGCACCCGACATATCGGTGTTGAGGCGGTACTCGGTGACGGCCTTCTTGAGCTTCTCGTTGTCCATGAAACAGTAGTTCGGGTCTTGCGTAACACGTCGTGCATATATCGCCCGAATCTGCGCCCGGTGCTGCTCGCGGGTCTCGCGGGTGTTCAGGCCGAGCCGCTGCTCGACGCCATTGATGAAGGTTTCGTCGATCTTGAGCGGCCGCTCCTGGTTGCCTTCGCGGATGCGCACGATCTTTTCGGCGCCGTCGTCGTCGCTCGACACGACGATCATGTTGACGTAGTTCATGACCTCTTTCTTGATTGCCTCGGGGTCGTTCATGTAGGCGTTGAAGATCTCGGTCTTGATCTTTTCTTTATAGAGGCCCTCGGCGACTTCGAGCATCTTGAGGCCCCACTCCTGCTCTTTCTTGTCGGTGATCGAATCGAAGATCTCGCGGCGCACGCTGACAAAGGCGTTGCCACCGAACATGCACTCATCCTCGTGGGTTTCGTTGAGGCTGAGCAGGTGCTGGATCGAGCGGCCCAGGCCGCGCTGGCCGATGCCGGTGTGACCGAACCGCTCGCTGATCTTGGCCCGTTTGCTCAACTCGTCGATGATCTCGGCGAGCGTCTTGATGCTCTTGTCGCCGGCGACTTCGCCGGCCGCGAGTTGCAGCATTTCGCGCGAACTGAGGCGCTCGTCTTGCGGCAGGCGGGTCAGCACGACGCTCACCGACAGCGCGTAATTGAGGTTCGGATCTTCGTGCAGATTCTTGCCCAACACGGTGGTCTTGGTCTTGCCGCCGATCGACAGGGCGGTCAGGCGCTCCTGCAGACGATAATCGGTGTTGTGCGGCACGTAGAAGATCTTGCAGCGGTCGTAGATCGGGGCCTGCTCTTTGTTGTCGATAAACTTCTGATACTCGACGATGTTCGACGTGGCGATGATCAGCGTGTCCATCGGCCACTTGTAGGCGTTCAGTTCGATCTCGCGGTTCTGGATGACGCCGAGATAGATCTGCACCAGATCTTGTTTGTTCTTGAACAACTCGTCGCTGAAATGGATGCCGCTGCCGGCCACGCGGGCGAGCACCCCGCGGCGCAGGTCGTAGCGATACGGGTTGTTGGCATCGGCCAGGAACAGCAGCCGCTGCACCGACTCTTCGCCGACGAGGTCGGCACCCGAAGAGGTGATCTTGTCTTTCGCCTGGTACTTTCCGGTAATAGTACCTAATGCGCTCGACAGCGGCACCGGCACGACGTCGACGAACTCGGTGACGATCTTGTTCAGGTCGCCGCCGGTAAAGTTGCGCAACTCGCCGAGCACGTACTCGGTGCAGGCGCCGAGCGGGCGGTAATCTTGATAAAAGCGGGCGATCGTCTTGTCGTCGAACCCCTGCTTGCCCAGGAACTTCTTGCACTCGTCGCGGTCGGGCGACAGGTTCATCGCCAGGATGACCGGATCTTCGTAGGTCTGCGACTCGATCGAATGGATCTTGCCGTACTTGCCCAACTTGTCGAGATTCTTGAACACGAACGTCGACTTGGCATTGCTCGGTTTCGCCAGGTGCTCGCGATACAGATCGCACACCCGATCGACGAAGAAGGTCTTGCCGTTGCCAGGCTCGCCGACGAGCACGAACGCCATCTCGCGCGACGAACCGTTTTCGGCCGCATCTTGCACGTATGACACAAAGCTGTTGATCAGGTCGAACATGCCGACGACCGGTTTGCGGCCTTCGCGGAATACTTTGTAATCATAGGTCTGCTTGCCGTTGACCGTGATCTTCTCGATCTTCTTGGGGTCCTCGAGGATCATCCGCGCCACACTGCGAAAAACGCTTTCGAAGCGGTGTTTGCCCTCACGCAGTTCGGTCAAATATTGCGGCAACGTTTTGGCCATGTTTCCCCATCCTCCGATCGGTCAGGTTTGGATACGTTTCGGTCAATATATCATCTTTCCCCAAGTCGTACCATAGGGCGGAGATGCCGATTAAATGGCGGAATTCGCGCAAGCCGGGGAAGGCACCCTGCCCCCGGCGGGCATCGTGAGTGCCGCGCGGGTGCCGCGCGATTGCAGTGCGATCGCGTAACGTCTCAGTTACTGGTGGCGTTGGCCGGCGAAGTTCGGAGGCCGCAACGCGGCCGACCGCGGGGTGTGAGGCTCGCGGACCTGTGCCGCGAGCCGAGCGGGGGCGCGTGCCCCCGCTCACTGAGATGTTACTGCGATCGCTTGCCGCAGCGGCATACTTTTCGGCCGGAATTTGCTACTCTGGTGGTCATGAACCTGCCACCTTTCAAGCTCGAACGGTATTTTGCCCGCTACGAGTTTGCCGCGCGCCACCTGCTGTGCAGCTCCGATTGCGAGACGGTGACGGTCGGCGAACTGCTCGATCTCGAGCCCGGTGCGCGCGAGCGCTTCGAGCAACTCCGACTGGGTTACACCGAGACCCCGGGCGCGCCGACGCTGCGTCAGGCCATCACCCCGCTCTACACCACGATCCGGCCCGACCAGGTTCTGGTGCATGCCGGCGCCCAGGAAGCGATCCTGCTCGCGATGCAGGCGACGCTGCAACCGCGCGACCACGTCGTAGCGCAGACGCCGTGTTATCAGTCGCTCGCCGAGGTGGCGCGAACGCTGGGCTGCGAGGTGAGTCTGTGGCCTGCGCGCCGGGCCGACGATGGTTGGCACTTCGACCTCGAGTGGTTGCGCGACCACCTGCGCCCGACGACCCGCCTGGTGGTGATCAACACCCCGCACAACCCGACCGGCTGGCTGATGCCCCGGGGCGAGTTCACGGCGATGATCGATCTGTTGAAGCAACACAACATATTGCTTTTCTGCGACGAGGTCTACCGGGAACTCGAGTTCAACCCCGGCGAACGCTTGCCCGCGGCGTGCGACGCCTATGCCAACGCCATCTCGCTGGGCGTGATGTCGAAGACCTACGGCCTGGCCGGGCTGCGCATCGGTTGGGTCGCCACGCATCGGGCCGACATCCTACAACGTATGGCGGCCCTGAAGGACTACACCACCATCTGCAGCAGCGGCCCGAGCGAGTTTCTTGCCGAAGTGGGATTGCGCCATCGCGACCGGCTCGCCGCGCGCAACCTGGGCATCATCCGCGACAACCTGGCATTGCTCGACGCCTTTTTCCGGCGGCACGGCGACCGCTTCACCTGGATCCGGCCGCGCGCCGGCCCGATCGCCTACCCGCGGTGGTTGGGCGGCGACGTGGGCAGGTTCTGCCAACGGGCCGTCGAAGAGGCCGGCGTCATGCTGCTGCCGGGAACGGTCTACGACGACACCACACCGCACTTCCGCATCGGCTTCGGCCGCAAGACCATGCCGGAAGCACTGATCGCGCTCGAGCGGTGGCTCGACAGCTCATCGTGACAGACCACCATCGCATCTGGTAGATTGGCGAACACGCACCATCGGGACTTCACCTGCGGAGCATCCGGCGAATGATCTTCATCGAGGGCGGGCGGCTGTTCATCAACGAGGGCGGCGCCATCACCGAACACCTCAGCCCGTTCGCGCGCGACAAGGTCGCCGACGAAGAAAAGGCCCAGCAGAAAAACGCCTGGAAGAACGAAGCCCCCGACGACCCGCACAACCCCATGTTCTCGCGCCAGGTGTTGTGGGGCGGCAAAGGCGGTGGCACCAAGGCCGTGCCGCCGCGGTTCGTGCTCGCCCAGGTGGTCGGCCGACGTCTTTACTACGTATTGTCGATGTCGCGGTCGCACGGCCTGTTCTACTTCGATCGCGACGCCGGCAGCGAGGTCCGCCTGTTTCACAAAGAGGAGTTTCAACCCCGCGGTTTGTATGTCGATGCCATTGGCCGGGTCTACACCACCCGCACCAACGCCGACCACTCGACGCACATCATTCGTTTCGACGAAGACGGCAAGAACATCAAGGTGCTCACCGCCGGCGATTGCTGCGATGAGAATCCGTATCTCGTCGGCAGCCGCCTCTATTACCAGTCGGCGGGCATCGGCCGCACCGAGCAGGGTCAGGCCGCCGCCTGGGCGCCGATCGCCATTCATTGTATTGACGTCGAGCGGGGTGACCTGACGACCATCGCCGAGAACCCGGCCCACGATTACCTGTTGCCCAAGGCCGATCGGGCCGGCAACATCTATTACATTCGCCGACCGCACCAACAGGTCGCCGACTACCCGTGGTCGACCTTCCTGTGGGACATCTTCGCCTTCCCCTACCGACTGGTCATGGGCATCGTCGGCTTTCTCGACGCCTTCACCCGCTTCTTCGGCAACCAGGGCATCCGCACCGCGGGCGGGCCGACCGGCACCGACGCCGGGTTGACCCATCGCGTCATCCTCGGCCAGTGGATGGACGTCGTCGCCGCCACAAAGAAAGCCGGGCGTCCCGTCGCCGTTCCCGGTGACTGGGTCTTGCTCAAACGCGCCCCCGACGGTGCCGAGCAGGTCGTCGCCCAACACGTGATCTGGTATGATCTGGCCGCCGACGGTGGCATCGTCTACACCAATGGTTTCGAAGTGACGACCACGTCCGGCGGCTCGCAACACCGGTCTGACGAACTCATCAGCCTGCTCGCCATGGCGGGCCCGGCACCGGTCCGCAACGACCCGACAGGAGAGACACCATGATCGATCTCGACGGCGCCGCGCGCCAGTTCATCTCGGCCGACGCCTCGCTGGTCATCAAGGAGTTCGGCAACGGCAATATCAACCGCACTTTCCTGGTGTCGCCACCGCCTCGGGTAGCGCGGCCGTTTTTGCTGCAGCGGCTCAACACTCATGTGTTTCAGCGGCCTGAATTGGTGATGGCCAACATCTGCGCGATCACCGATCATGTCAACGACCGACTGGCCAAAGCCCCCGGCAGCATTGGCCGGCGCTGGGAGATCCCCGCCGTGCTCAAGACCGCCGAAGGTCACGATCACTGGCGCAGCCGCGACGGTTCGTTCTGGCGCGCGATCAGTTTCATCGAAGGTTCCTGGACCCTGAACGTCATCGGCAACCCGACCCAGGCGCGCGACGTCGGGTTCTCGCTGGGCACGTTCCACCGCTTGCTCAGCGATCTGCCGCCCGAGAAACTGGCCGACACCTTGCCCGGTTTTCACGTCACGCCGGGCTACCTGCGCCGTTTCGACAAAGTCATCAGCGGCAAGTGGCAGGCCCAGACCCCCGAAGAACGCTGGTGCCTCGAGTTCATCGCCGCCCATCGCAGTCAGGCTTCGGTGCTCGAAGACGCCCATGCCGCCGGTCGGCTGAAGATGCGCACCATTCACGGTGACCCGAAGGTGAACAACGTGTTGTTCGATGTCGCAACCGGGCAGGCGTGCAGCGTCATCGATCTCGACACGGTCAAGCCGGGGTTGGTGCAATACGATATCGGCGACTGCCTGCGTTCGAGCTGCAACCGCCTCGGCGAAGAGACCGCCGACTGGGAGCAGGTCCGCTTCGATCCGGAGCTGGGCGAGTTTGTCCTTACCGGGTATTGCACGGTGGCGCGCGAGTTTTTGTCGGAAGCCGACTTCGCCCTGATTCCCGACGCGATCGGCCTCATCGCCTTTGAACTCGGTCTGCGCTTCTTCACCGATCACTGCGAGGGCAACGTCTATTTCAAGGCCAACCACCCGCGGCACAACCTCGCCCGCGCGCTCGTGCAGTTCAAGCTTGCCGAAAGCGTCGGTCAGCAAACCGGGGCGATTCGCGCCATGCTCACCCACCTGCAATGACCGATACCGTTGCGTTCACCCTCGCACCCTTCCACACCGCGGTGGCCGGAAACGCCACGGCCGGTCGGTCAGAATCCGCCTTCGTTTTGGGCGGCGGCGCGGCCCGCGATGGCGACATACTTCGTATTTATTACGTCCTCACTGGCGCCCTGCCGCAACTGGCCATTGCGCCTGCGGCACCCACCCCCGAGCGGCGCCACGGCTTGTGGGAAGCCACTTGTTTCGAGTTTTTTGTTGCCCCGCATGGTTCGACGAACTACTGGGAGTTCAACCTCTCACCGGCCGGGCACTGGAACGTCTTCGCCTTCACCGATTACCGGCAGGGCATGCGGCCTGAGACGGGCATCACCGCCCTGCCGTTTCAGGTGCAGCCCTCGGCCACACAGTTGCGTCTCGACCTCACGGTCGATCTGGGCCGCCTGGCGACAGGCGTCAGGCGATGGGACCTCGGCGTCACCACCGTTTTGTTGCGCGCCGACGGGACGACCGAGTATTGGGCGGTGGCGCACACCGGCCCGCAACCGGATTTTCACCGGCGCGACAGTCTCCGCATCGCACTGTAGCGGCAGCAAAAGGGCGCGATCAACCGCCGCGCTCACGATGGAGGCGATCGAGGCATGGTCATGAAACCGAACATCCTGCGCAACTCCGCGAAAGCGATCATCATCCGCGACGAGCGCCTCCTGGTCGTCGGCATTCGCGACCACGACGGAGAGTGGTTCATCCTGCCCGGTGGCGGACAGAACTGGGGCGAAACGTTGCACGAGGCGCTGGCCCGCGAGTGCCACGAGGAGATCGGCACCGAGGTCAGCATCGGGCCGCTGCGGTTGATCCGCGAGTATCGCGGCGCTCGGCACGAGTTTGCCAACACCGACGGCCACGCGCACCAGATCGAGTTCATGTTCGTCTGCGAGGTCCCGGCCGATTATAAACCGTCGAACGGACACACCCCCGACAACGCGCAATGCGGAGTGTATTGGTTGCCGCTGGTCGAACTCGACCGCCACCGCCTCTATCCGAGCGTGCTGCGCCACCTGCTGCGGCACGGGCTGCCGGCGGGCGACGGGCCGGTCTATCTCGGCGACGTGAACTGAAATACGACAGGAATCGACAACCCGCTCGGGTCGTTTGCCCTGCCCGAAACTGACGTTTCGGGCCGCCCTCGTGGCGGCAAACGCCCACTGCGCCATCCATGGCGGGCGGGTCGTTTGCCCTGCCCGAAACTGACGTTTCGCGTTCCCTGCTCCACTCGGTGCACGTCTATGGGGTAACGAGACCCACGCGCTCGCGCTGCAACTTGCCAGTCGGCCCGACTCTGCGCTACGCTGATGTCGGCAATTCGCATTGACACAAGCGAGGTGGCCCGTTCGTGGACGCAGCCGAGTTTCTCCGTCAGTTTCAGGCATTGATCGACACGTATCGCGATCGATGTCTGTGGTTCTGCGCTGAATCCTGCTGCCCGACGGATCGCGACGCGCAACTGCGCATTCTCGAAGCCATCGAGCGATACGGTGACCGCGACGCTTTCGGGCGTGTTCGCAGGCTGCGACGATGGTTGTTACAGACTTCCAACGGGTAGTCTGCCGCGTCCTCGCAGAGCGGCGACGTCAGGCCGGAGACAGTTATGTCGCCGGCGGCACCGCTCTCAATCTCGTTCTCGATGCTCCTCGTTTTTCGCGCGACATCGACATCTTCCACGACACCACGGAGGCACTACGAGCCAGTTGGCAGGCCGACCGAGAGACCCTTGCGGCCGAGCAATACACCATACAGATTGTCCGCGACTCGCCAACGTTCGTCGAGATTATTGCCCGCAAGGACGATGGTCAGGTGCTGATTCAGTGGCTCCGCGAGAGCGCTTTTCGCTTTTTTCCGCTGCTCGAGCACGACACACTGGGGCTTGTCCTGCATCCGTTCGACCTCGCGACCAACAAGGTCCTGGCGATGGCCGGGCGCCTCGAACCACGTGACTGGATCGACCTGATCGCCAGTTGTCGCGGCGTGCAACCCCTTGGTTACTTGATCTGGGCCGCCTGCGGCAAGGACCCGGGCTACAACCCCGATTCCCTACTGCAAGAAATCAAGCGTGGATCGCATTACAGTCAGGCCGAAATCGACACCCTCGAGTTCGCCGGCCCCAAACCAGACGCCCGGTCACTCGGCACAACGTGGCACGAGTTCTTGCGCGAAGCAAAAGCAGTCATCGATCTGCTGCCCGAAGACCAACTCGGAACGGCCCTGTGCGCGGCCGACGGCACGCTGCTCACTCATTCGCCCGACCAACTGCGAATCGCACTCGACAGCGGCAGCGTTCGGTTTCATCACGGTTCGGTACGGGGCGCCTGGCCGACGGTGACGACGTAGCAACACGGTTTGCCCCCGCGCACCCGAGCGCACGGATGCGCGAAATGGGCCCTTGCAGCCACGATGGCGCAGTCGCAAGGGACCCGCCCGCACACGAAGGTGCGTAGTGGGCGTTTGCCGCCACCCCGTTGCCCACTGTGCGGTTCCGTCGTTGCCGAGGACACCGCGCCGAACAGCCCCGACAACCACGACCACCAATCGGACACGGGTGACGACTCGTCTACTTGCCCTCGACCACCGCCTGCAGTTGCCGGACCATCTGGTTCATCGACTCGGCCTGACCGGCCATTTCTTCGGCCGCGGCCGCGGTCTCTTCGACCGAAGCGGCGTTGCTCTGCACGACCTTGTCGAGCTCACCCATCGTTTTGGCCACCTCGTCGATGCGGTGGGCGAACTCGACCGTGGCTTTGGTAATCGAATCGGTCTTGTCACCCATAACGGTCGCGCTCTCGACAATGTCTTCGAATTTTGCGTTGATGCCAGTGATGCCCTTGGCTGCTTTGCTGACCCGCGCCATGTTGCCTTCGAGGCGTTCCTGGGTGCCGCGCGCGGCCTCGGCTGCCCGTTGCGCCAGGTTGCGTACCTCTTCGGCGACCACGGCAAAACCCTTGCCGGCCTCACCGGCGCGCGCCGCCTCGACCGCAGCGTTGAGGGCAAGCAGGTTGGTCTGGAAAGCGATCTCGTCGATGGTCTTGATGATCTTCATCATCTCGCCGCCGTCGGCGTCGATCTGTTTCATGGCCGTGGTCATGTCGACCAACGACCGCAACGAGTCGGCCGAATGGCCGATATTCTGCTTCATCAATGCGTCAGCACCGTCGGTCAACTCATGCACCCTCTTGGCATCGGAGGCCATTTCCTGCAACGTGGCGTTGGTTTCTTCGACACCGGCCGCCTGTTCTGAGGCTCCGGCCGCAACACTCTGGCTCACCTCGGCCACCTGCTGGGCGCCGCGGGCAATCTCGTCGGCGCCAGTGTGCAGCCGGTGCGCAATCTCGCGCAGCGAACCGGCCAGATTGATGGCGTACCACGAGATGAGAATCACGGCCACGACCAGTACCGCGATGAGGATCTCGATGATCCGCTCGGTCGTCTTGCGCCCGATCTCGGCGAGCCGCTCGGCGGCACCAAGGAACTCATCTTCATAGGTGCCGACGCCGATGATCCAATCCCAGGGGGCGAAATACATCAGGCGCGCCACCTTTTTGCGGGCCTGCAGGTCTTCCGGGTTCTTCCAGGAGTAGGCAACCTCGCCCACCTGCCCCGGTGCCAGCCCCCTGGCCACCTTGATCATGTCTTGAATCATCAAATTGCCGTCGGCATCCCGAGAGTCGATGATGACCTCGCCGTCGCGCTTGCCGCCGGCCGAGATCACATAACGACCGGCCGAATCCAAGACAAACACGTAGCCGGTCTGCCCCACCTTGATGCTCATGATCTCGTGGCGCAGGCTGCTGGCACTCTCTTCGGGTTGCCCGAAATACAGCATGCCGATAACCTTGCCGGTGGCGTCGAGCAGCGGTTCGTAAGCGGTAACGTACCAGCGCCCGACGATCTGCGCCCGACCGACAAATCGCTTGCCTGTCAATACAGAAGCAATAATCGGGTTCGCCTTGCCATCGGCGCTCTTGGCAGCGATGAACGTGCCGATGGCCCGTTTGCCATCTTTGCCGATGACGTTGGTCGCCACCCGCAGCATCGAGCCTTCATCGTCGATGCGTTGGAAGACGGTGCAGGTGTGACTGGCAATTGCCTGGACCTTGTCGACCAGGGGCGTTGGTGTCTTGGCTTCGAAATTCTGCCCCAACCAGTCTTTGCCCAACAACAGGCGCGGCAATTCGAGATCGTGCGTCGCACCCGTGACCTGGTCTTTCGCGACCCACCTCACTTTTTCGCTGCCAAGGGTGATGCCCCCCGATTGCGTCACGAGGTGGTGTGCAACATTCAGCCCGACGGCAACACCTTGCTCGAGGACCTCTTGCTGCGCCTTCACCATCGCGACGACACCCTGAGCGATGTGATCGAGATCGGCGGTCGCTACCGCAAGGCTGGCTTCACGGGTAATCGCCGTCGCCTTGAGGTTCTCGTTCCAGGTGAACCAGGCCACGACCAGCATCGGCACGGTGACCATGACAATGCCGCCAAGCAACAATCGAGCACGCAACGACAGGGAGCCCATAACGACCTCCGGATCTACCCGACAGGCGCCGCCGGCGACCCCGCAGGGATTCTCAGGGTGACGACGCGACCGTCAGGCCGATTTCGCCGAGATGGTGATGATCGAATCGAGGCGCATTTCGCGCAAGAGACTGGAAATCAAGGGCGACACGTTAACGATGTGCATCTGGGCACCGACCGCGGCCAGATCTTTATAGAACAGCAACAACTTGCCGATGCCAGCACTGCCGATGTGCGTAACCTCGTGAAAATCGAGTTCAAACCGGCGCAACCCGGTCAACGAGACCCCGCGAAAGGCCCGTTTGAGGTCTTCTGCGGCACGCTCGTCGATGTCGCCTCTCACGGCCATATTGGCCACGCCACCCGAAACCCGAACGTCGATACTGACCGCCACGTGTGACCTCCTCTGGTTTCGTCTCCGGGTCATTTTCAACCAGATCGAGACCCGAGCGCAGGGACGCGCGATGTGGGCCGCTGGCGCCCGGATGGCGCAGTGAAAGCGGACCCGAACGTCAATCTTTGTACGGAAAGTGTATCACCGATCCGGCCAGAGCTGCAAACTGCTTGTGCAATCACTGCGACCGATGAGTGTGGGCGGCGCGACGCGCGAGAAACACATGGAAATGCGGTTTCCCCGCTCGTTCCAGGCCACTTCGTCGGCCATGAGGCGGATCATGAACAGGCCTCGACCAGAAGGCGCTCCGATAGCGGCACCCTGGATCGGCGCCCGTACCCGTCGCCAATCGAAGCCGGCCCCCTGGTCCTCGATTTCGAGAACAGCGTCATTGCCATAATGACGGCGGACGACGATCTGCCGCCCGGGGTCGGTGCGGTTGCCGTGACGCCAGGCGTTGACCCAGGCCTCCTCGAAAGCGTAGCGCAGCCGCTCGGGGTTGTCGACAAACCCGTGCGCCTGCCATTCGGCTTCCAGGCGCTGACAAAGACCTGTAAATATGGCGTATTGCTCATCGTCGGTCCGCGGCCCCATCGCATCTTCACGGAAGCTGACCGCCTCGATCTCGATGCCCATAACCGCCGCGTCATCGGTCACCTGGCCGTCGACCGGACAGCCCAGGTGCAACCCGGCTTCCTCCCAGATCCGCCGCACCACTTCGTCAACGCCGATGCCCGGATGACCGGCCAGAATCTTCTCGACCACGGCCAGCAGATGGGTGATGTCGCCGTCGACCCCGGCACCCCGGTGCAGGGCATCGAGCAGGCCATCGGAGTAGATCAACAGGCGGTCGCCCACCTGCAACTCGAGGCGCCCCACCGACAACGGGCGACCACCGATGAAACCATAGGGCAGATTGGCGCCGGCGCCCTGCGGTTCGGGCCAGCGACTGACCCGATCGCCGCGCAGCAGCAACAGCGGCGGATGTCCGAGCGAGACAAACTGCAACGACAGGTTGAGATGATCGATCTCGATCTCGATGGCGGTGAAGAAATCGTCGGCGGCAAACAGGTGGCTGGCCTCGAGTCGCGCCATGCTCTCACGCACCACGGCTTCGAGCGTGGGCACGGCTGGATCGCCAATGACCGCGTGGTGGATGAGATCGACAATAATACAACGTAAGACACAGCCGACGTCGTGACCCGACTGGTCTTTGAGACTGATCAGGGTCACCGGCCCGGACCCATCGGACCGCACGGTGTTGCGCACAAAGTAATGATCGCCGCCGGCCGCGTGACACGACTGACTGCGGTGACAGACGAACAGCTCGAGCCCGCCCGGCAGCGCCGTGTGCCGCGGTGGCGCAGAATCGATCAGGCGCAGCACGCCACGCGCAAGATCGATGCTGACCATCTGGCTGGCCACCAGGGCCCGCAGTTTGTCGTTGGTTTCGGCCAGTTCGGCACTGCGCAGCTCGAGTTGCTTCTCGACGCGTCGCCGTTCCACCGCCTCGACGGCCATCGCGGTGAACCCGGCAACGGCCATGGCGAAGCTCTGCTCCTCGGCGGTCCAGACCCGGCGCCCACCCCGGAACTCGAGACACAGCACCCCCCGAACGCGTCCACCGACCAGGATCGGCACATCGAGACAGGCCCCCAGATCGCCTGGCGTCCAGTATTTCTCGCTCAGTTCACGGGTGCGGGGATCGAGATGCACATCTTCGACCGCCATGGCCATGCCCAGGTCGAGGGCGCGGAAATAGCTGGGAGCCTCCGTTTCCGATAGCTCCGCCCCATGCGCGTGTTCTTCGGATTCGAGATCGTACTGGTCGTGACACTGGATGACGCGGTCGCCGTTGCCGAGAAACCAGATGCCGGCCCGGGACACGACCAACGCATACCCCGCCGTTTCCGTGATGATGGTCAGCGCCATGCTCAGGTCGCCACTGTACAAATCTGGGTTCTGGGCCAGCGTGGCCAGAGCGGTGTTCATGCGACTCGTGCGCGCACCGCGCCACCGCAACTCGCTCTCGACCGACTTCAGGCGCGAGACATCGATCAGGACCCCACGATATCCGGCCAATTGGCTGCCGACAAAACAGGCCGAGGAAAACACCAGGCCGTAGAACATCGACCGGTCCTTGCGCAGAATCCGATATTCATGGCCCGTCCCTGCCAGGCCGGAAGCAAGCTTGCGCATGTTCTCGCGCAACCGCTCGTGGTCGGCCGGATCGATCACTTCGAAGACATTCAATCCACCGTCGTCGAAATCGCCGGGGGAGTAGCCTGCGGCCATCAGCGCCGTCTTGTTGATGTAGCGAAACCGGCCATCGAGAGCGATCTCGAACACCGGCTGCGGCAACGCATCGAGAAACGCCCGAATGCGCGCATCGTCCTGTTGCGCCGCCCGCGCCAGCAGATGCCGCCGCAGCCACAACGCCGCCACGATCACCGCTCCGACGGTCGATACCCACGCCAGCACCGTCATCGGCCGGGGCCCCCGCGACCCGCCGTCACGATCACCGATCGCATCAGAGCGGACCGCCGCCCAACAGGCTGTGCAGCAACCGCTGCAAATCGGCCAGGAGATAGGGTTTGCCCAGACACGCTGAAAATCCGTGCTCTTTGGGCCGGTCCATGATCGGATCGTCGGAATACCCACTCGACGCGATCACCGGCACCTGCGCGTCGAGTTGCCGCAACTCGCCGATGATCGCCCCACCGCCCCGACGCCCGGGGACCGTCAGATCGAGCAGGATGGCGGCAAACCGACGGCCGCCGGCGAGTTCGTCACGTACCGCGGCCAGTGCCGCATCCCCGTGCGCCGCCACGGTCACGTCGAAGCCGAGTTTCTGCAGCATCACCCGGCCCACCTCGCGCACCGCCGGTTCGTCGTCCATGAGCAGAACCCGGCCACGACCGACAAAGGTGGCCGGTGCCGCCGCCGCTGCCGCAGCCACACCCAGCGTCGCCGCCGGTAAATACAAAGTAATTCTGGTACCGCGTCCCAGGTCGGCATCAATGGTGATCGCCCCGCCATGCTTGCGCATCACCGAGTAGGCGATCGCCAGTCCGAGTCCGCTGCCGGTCTGCTTGGTCGTGAAGAACGGCTCGAACACCCGGGCCAGATGCTCGCGGGCGATCCCCGGACCGTTGTCGGCCAGCGACACCACCACGTACCGTCCCGCCGGCAACCCGGGCGGCAACGCGGCGTCCCCGGCCAGGTTCGCGGCGTTCACCGTCAAGGTGCCGCCGGTCGGCATCGCCTGGCGCGCATTGATCACCACGTTGTCGATCACCTGGCTGATCTGGTTCTCATCGACATCGACCGGCCACAAGTCGGGGGCGAAATGCATGGTCAACTCGATGTTGGAACCGCTGAGCACGAAGCGCCCCGCATTGCGCACGATCGGCTCGAGCGCTTGCAGTTTCTTCAAGGGTTTGCTGCCCTTGGCAAACGTCAACAACTGTTGGGTCAGATCGCGGGCCCGGCCAAACACCGACAACGCCTTCTCGAGATGCTGGGCGGTCGGCGAGTCGAGATGCGGTTCGCATGCGAGTCGGGCCAGGTCGATGTAGCCGAACAATCCACTCAACAGATTGTTGAAGTCGTGCGCAATACCACCGGCAAGCACACCCAACGACTCGAGTTTCTGCGCGCTGCGCAGCGCGTCCTCGGTCTTCTGCTTGTCGGTCGTGTCACGAAAGACGAGCACGACACCGATGATGCTGCCATCGTTGCCGCGAATGGGAGCCGCACTGTCGGCGATGATGCGCTCGCCGCCGTCGCGCGCCAACAACACCGTGTGGTTCGCCAGCGCCTCGATGTTGCCGCTGCGCAGAACCTTGGTCACCGGATTCTCGCAGGTCTGCCGGCTCGTTTCATTGACGATGCGGAACACCTCGGTCAAGGGTCGCCCAAGAGCGTCGGCATTGACCCAGCCGGTCAACTGCTCGGCGACCAGATTCATCAAGGTGATGTTGCCGGCGGTGTCGGTGGTGATGACCCCATCGCCAATCGAGCGCAGCGTCACGAGCAAGCGCTCTTTTTCGGCAGCAAGGGCCGCCTCGTCACGCTTGCGCCCGGTGATGTCTTCGAAGACGGTGGCAAACTGATGCGGCCCAGGCGATACCACCGACACCCGGAAATGCCGCTCGAGTGGCGCAAAGAAGGTCTCGAACTCGATCGCCTTGCCCGACAGCGCCACCCCCGAGAACTCGGCGAAATAGGGCGAATAGTCGGTCTGGTAAACCGCCCGGCCGCACCGGCCCTGAGCAACCTCGCGCCGCAAGCCCGTGTGGCGTTCGTAGGCCGGATTGACATCGAGGATCCGGTAATCGATGGGCCGACCAGCGTCGTCGAAGACCAGGTCGTGCAGGGCAACCCCCTCGGCCATGTGTTCGAACAGCGAGCGAAAACGGTGTTCGCCGGCCCGCAACTGCTCGGCAGCCAGGCGGGCTTGGGTCACGTCGTGGGCAATCGCGTAAACCACGTTGCCCATCGGTCGCGACACCCACTCGAGCCAGCGATACGTCCCGTCCTTGGCCCGGTAACGGTTGGCGAAACCCACGACCTCACGCTGATCGACGAGTTCGCCCATCGCCCGCCGGGTCGAGGCGACGTCATCCGGGTGCACGTAGTCGAGATACTGGACACCCACCAGTTCGTCGACCTCGTAGCCGAGCACGCGTTTCCAGGCCGGATTCAACCGCAGGAAGCGACCGTCGGTGCTGGCAATACAAAGCATGTCAAGAGACAAGGCAAAGAACCCCTCGAGTTCGGCGGCGGTTTGCACCAACACCCGATTGGTCGCATCGCGCTCCGTCAGGTCGGTCATCGTGATGACCACCGTGTCACCCAACGGCGACAAGGACTCCTGAACGATGCGCGGCATGCCGCCTGCTGTGGTCAACCGGCGGATCTGACCGACGGCCACCTGACCCGACGTCCGCACGCTTTCGAGCAGGCGCTGCATCTCGTCATGCACCACGGCGCGATACACCGGGTCGGGATACGCTTTTTCTTCCCAGGCCGCCCACGTCGGCACCTGCGCGAGTGTGTAGCCCAACATCTGCGCGAACGCCGGATTGGCATAGACGCCGTTGCCGTCGGCATCGACGATGACAATCGGCACCGCCAGATGGTTCAATACATCGTATGACAATCTAACAAACCCCCGGAATGCGAACCCACGCGCGCATCGCGGTTATTATACTGCAACCGCGCACCGACGCCAACGTGATCCATGGCCAGATACCCGCAGCCGGATGCCCGCAGCCGGACTCACACCGTTTCCGGCGTACCCAGCCGTTCGATGGCGGTCTTCTTGACCGCCCGCAGGTCGATTTTGCCGGTGCCCAACACGGGCAGTTTGTCGACTTTCACAAAGTCGCCCTTGCGTGGAATGAACAGGTTCGGCAGCCCCATCCCGGCCATCTTTTCGAGCACCACCGGCAGTTTGTCTTCGGCCAGCGTGGTCAGCACCGCCAGCTTCTCACCCTTCTTCTCGTCGGGGATTCCGGTCACCGCGAACACCTGCAGATCGGCACCGGCGGCCTCCTGCAACGCCTCCTCGACCTTGCCGTGCGGCACCATCTCGCCGCCGATTTTCGAGAAGCGCGACAACCGGTCGGTAATGCGGATGAAGCCGTTCTCGTCAACGATCGCGACATCGCCGGTGGTATACCAGCCATCGTTGAGCACCTTCTGCGTCAGGTCGTCACGTCCGAGATACCCGCGCATCACGTTCGGGCCCTTCACCAGCAACATACCCGGCTGACCGGGGGGAATGGGCGCCCCCGTTTCCGGATCGACCGTGCGCACGACGATCCCCGGAATCGGATGACCGACAAAGCCGCGCCGCGAGCCGGCCTGGAAGATCCCGTGTTCGCGATGGTCGAAGGTCGACAACGCAATGACCGGCGCGCACTCGGTGGCGCCATACCCCTCGACCGGCTTGATGCCGAACTTGTCGGCAAAGGCCAACGCCAGGCGCTCGCTCAGTTTTTCGGCGCCGGTGATGACGATGCGCAACGAGCCCAACTGATCGGGACCGCATCGCCGCATGTAGATCTGCAGGAACGTCGGGGTGGCAATCAGGAAGGTGATGTCCTGCTGTTCGACGATATCGCCGATCGCCACGGCATCGAGCGGATTTGGGTGGAAGAACACGCCCATGCCGTAGATCAACGAGTACCAGGTCGACATCGTCCCGAACGAATGGAACAACGGCAAGATCCCGAGCATCCGATCGTCCGGCTCGATATGCAATACTTGAGCAACACCCTCGATATTGCTGTCGACGTTGTAGTGCGACAGCATGACCCCCTTCGGCTCGCCGGTGCTGCCCGAACTGAAGATGATCGTGGCGATGTCGTCGTAATGGGCGCTCCGGGTGGCGCCACACGCCGCCTCGAGCCAGGTGATCGGCGCGAACAGCGCCAACACCGCAGCCCACAACCGCGCCCCGGCGCCAATGCCGGCCCCAACCTCTTCGGCCCAGATCGGCGTCGCGCCCTCCGGCAGCTCGAGTTTGGCCTTCTCGACAAAGGCCCGGCTGGTCACCACGGTTTTGAGACCGGCCTGCCGCACCATCGAGGTCATTCCGGCCGCACCCGTGGTGAAGTTGAGATTCACCACCACCTTGCCGGCGATTGTCGCAGCGAGGTTGAAAACGACCCCTGCCACCGTCGACGGCAACATGATGCCGACGTGCGTCTGCCCGGCCCACTGCTCGCGCAGGGCGCGCGCAACGGCCACCGCCCCGGTCAGCGCCGCCAGACGCGAGACGTGGGGTTTCGTGGCATCACCGATGCAGAAGCGCCAGGGGCGGCGCCGCACGGTGCTGATGAAACGCCGGTGCAGCGGTTTGCGCTCGTCCTTGCGCAGGTTCCATGCCGTCGCGCCCAGATCCTGCACGGCGTGGCGCACCTCGGCAATCGGCGTGCTCGACGGCAGGGGCTTGCCGAACAACACGGTGATCGGGTAAGGGAACCGCTCAGGCAACTTGGTGATGAACCGCCCACGATACCGGCTGAAGACACTGCCCCAAACGCGATCGAGATAAACCGGGATAATCGGCACGTTGCGGCCCTTGACGATGCGCTCGAGCCCCCGTCGGAACGGCAACAGCATGCCAATGCGCGTCACCTGCCCTTCGGCAAAGATGCACACCAGTTCGCCATCATCGAGGTATTTACCGGCATCGCGCAGAGCCTTGAGCACGACCTTCATGCCGCCGGAGGCCGCCACCGGAATCACCTGCATTGCCCGCATCAGCGGCCACAGCAGCCAGTGGTCGTAGTACTTCTGGTCGACGATGAACCGCACCGGCCGATCGATGCTCGAGATGATGAGAAACCCGTCGATGAACGACACGTGGTTCGGCGCAATCAACGCCCCACCCTCGCGTGGCACGTGGTGATCGTCGATCACCTTCAGTCGGTAGAACGTATGGGTCATCAACACCATGACCAGGCGCACGAGAAAGTCGGGAAGTAAATACATCGCCCATACAGTTCCGGACACTGTGAACAACGAGGCCGCCACCAGGATCTGGCGTGCGGTCAACCCCAGGCTCGAGAGCGCCTGGGTGCCGAGCGAACCGAACAGGACCCCGATGAAGATGAAGACGTTGGCCAGGGCGATGACCCCACCGCGGCGGTCGGCCGGAGAGCGCCACTGCAGAATCGCATTCAACGGCACCACGACCGCGCCACTGGCCAATCCCATCAACGCAATGCCGATGAGGGTCCAAGCGTAACCGGGTGCACCAGCGCCCATCAGCAGGGTGATCAAGGCGATGCCCAGACAACCGAGCGGAATGAGGCCGTATTCGACCTTGGTCTTCGAGATGCGACCGGCGATAACGCTGCCGAAGCCGACGCCGATGCCGAAGGTTGCCAGCGGCATGCCCGAATACGTGTCGGAGTCGGCCCAACCCTGGGTCAGTCCCTTGGTGTAGACCAGTACATCCTGGCCCAGCAGACTGGCAATGAACCAATAGAACACCTCGCCCAACACCGCGAGGTAGAGCACCCGATCGGCGCGAATCGTCGCCCAGGCGGTGGTGATGGTTTCGGTCATCCCGCCGTCGCTGCGGGCGGCCGGCACCACCGGCACAAAAAACGACGCGAAGAAGCCGAACAGCGAGAAGGCCAGCAGCACCAGGCCCGCCTGCCATGGCGCGCTCGCTTTGTCGAGCAACAGGCCGCCGGTGGCGGTGCCGCCGATGATGGCGATGAACGAACACATCTCGAGCAGGCCGTTGCCGGCCGACAACCGTTCGTGCGGGACGATTTCGGGGATGATGCCGTATTTCGCCGGACTGAACAGGGCCGCCTGGACACCCATGAGCGCGAGGATGACCAGCGCCGCGGCGCCGCCGGCAGGCGTGTAATACAACGTAATGGTGGCGGCTGCCATGAACACGACTTCGAGCAGTTTCAACCCGACGATCAGCGTCCGCTTGCTGACCCGGTCGGCCAGCAATCCTGCGGGCAACGACACAAAGACGAACGGCAACGTGAATATCACGAACGCCCAGGTCGTCTCTTTTTGTGCCAGGGCTTCGAACGCGGCCACGTCGGTCAACTTGGGCAGCCCGCGAATCGCCAGCAGGGCCACCATCATATTCCAGGCGTTGTCGTTGAAGGCGCCGAAAAACTGCGCCACCAGCAAACCGGCCAGCGATCCGCCGCGAACGACGGGGGCGGTCGGCGCCCACGGCGCCGTGCGACCGACCTGAGCTGACACAGCAGGGTTCACCGCCGAGGCAACGTCGGGTGACCGTTCAGATGCGGTCGACATGTCACTCACCACCTTCATAAGGATCCACCATGCACCGCTGCCGCCGCGGCAAGCGGGCCACCTCGCGGGGGCGTTTGCCTGTCCCGGACTCCGTTTGGGACCGCCATCCATGGCAGCAAACGCCCACTGCGCCATCCCTGGCGGGCGGGTCGTTTGCACTGCCCGAAACTGACGTTTCGCGCTGCCATCCATGGCAGCAAACGCCCACTGCGCCATCCCTGGCGGGCGGCCTGGTTCGAATCGCGCCGCGCCCCTAAGCGGGTTTCATTCTAGCGATGGATCGGTCGCGACCGCAAGCAGGATCACGCACCCGCGGCGCATGCGCGCCGACCTGCTGATCACGCGAGGTCAGGGTGTCTACAGTATTCATTTGTATGACGCGGCTTCACCGCCGCAACCCCAAGAAAACAAAACACCCACCAGACGGCGCGAGCCGGCCAGTGGGTGCCGTGCGGTCGGAGAGTGTCGCACCGGAACCGGGTGGTGGGGGGGGGAAATGGTCTCGGCGCGGTCAACCCACCGACACGAACGCTTATCTTCGCGAGCTTCTGCGTGAACGCACGCCGGGCCGGTGGTCAGTGACCGCCAACCCGCCACCCGCACACGCATCCGCCGTCGGGCGACGCCCCCGAGTGGGCAATTTGAAACGCTCGACCTCGTCGCGATGGAACAACACTTGTTTTCCTGGACCCTTGCCGAACGGGCGCACCGGATGCAAAAGCCCGCGGGCCACGTAGTTGTAGACGGTCTGCCGCGTCACATCGAGAAAGGCGATTACTTCGGCAAGGCGCATGAGCTCGGCCATCGTATGAGTCGCTCCCCAGTTGATTCGGGCCGGACCTCAGCGTAGCAAAATCGGGGCGGTCAATGCAACGTCTAAACTTGTAAAATCTCACCGAATTGCGCAGAAATTCGCGGCAATTGGCGATTGCATCTCTTCCAGACGCCGTCATGGTGCGACACACGCGCCAGCAGTTCACTCCGCTGCCAACAAGGCAGTGCTGAGATACCGTTCTCCCGAATCGGGCAGGATGACCACGATCGTCTTGCTCCTGTCTCGTCCGGATCGACGGTTCGACGCGGGGGCCCGTCGCGGTCACCAGGATGGTGTCGTCGATCGGAATATTTCGAGACCGGTGCGCGGCGCAAATCGTCTGTCCATCGGCCTGCAGGCGACGCGATGAAATACTAATAGGAATTGCTCGCCGATCTTGTGACATTGTTGTAAAATCTTCGTCGGGGTATTCCTGGGGTATTCACCTAACTCAAAACGGGGGGAAAGAAACAGCCATGTTTTCTGCTCGTCTACGCAAATTGATGGAGCAACTCGACTATTCGCAGGTCCGATTGGCGCGCGAAAGCGGCGTCAGCCAGCAGGTCATCTCGCTCGCGCTCGCCGAGCGCACCGTTCCGGGGGACGATGCCGTCGACCGTCTGGCCCGGGCCATGGGTCTCGATGACGACACCCGTCTCGACCTGTGGCTGACCGCCCACCGAGACCGCAAAAACGCACCCGGGCTGTGGTCGTTGATCACCACGCGGCTGCGCAAGGCAGCCGGCGGCAAGGCCGGCCCGGCCCTGCCGCCCATCTACCGGGAACCGCGTCATGCCATGTTCAAGAACAAGTGCGCCCCCAAGAGCGGACGGGCCCCGAGCCTGCAACTCACCGGCCCGACGTTGTCCGCGCACGAGTGTCCGGTCGACCTCAACGCCGATTTCGGCGTCATCGTCGGCGACGATGCCATGTTCCCCGAACTGAAACCGGGCGACGTCGCCTTCTTCCGCGCGCCCGAACGCGATGAACAGTGGGGCAAAATGAGCCTGGTCTGCGTCTGTGACTGGCCCGTCTGCGCCATTCGCATTCCCGACCGCGACCCGAGCGGGTCGGTATCGATCTCGGCATTGAAAGCGGGTTATCCGGTCAACCTCATCGCCCCGGACCGCATTTGCATCCTGGGCGTTTATGTCAGCAGTTTCCGCAGCGCCACCGGTTTCGAGCGCCCGCGCAAACGCCGCTGATCGACACGAACACGGGGGCGCGCCGACGGCGCGCCCCCGTTGTTTTTTAGCAATACGTTGTATTCTATGCTGCGGCCAGGCGCACTGCCTCTGCCAGGTTCTTGGCGACTTGCAGATACGGGATGATGCCGGCCAACGAAAACACCGAGGTCTTCGTGACATCGAGACCCGTGAGGACGAGCCGACCACGGTGGTCGTCGGTCACCTTGACCGACACCTCGAGCACCGCGGCAACCCCCAGGCTATTGATGACCTTGCACTCACTCAGATCGAGAACGAAGCGCAGTTTGCCGCTCCGCACCCGTTCGTCGACAAAGGCCTTCAGTTGTTTTCCGGCATTGCCCTCGAAGTAACCGGCGACAACAAAAACCACCACGCCGTTCTGTTCCTGCGTCTTGATTTGCCCCGTGTTCATGGCGCGCTCCTCGTTTGCGAATAGGCCCCCACCCCGCCCGGGTCAGCACCGCTCCCCGGTTCGGCAAATACGACATACCGGAAGAACAGCATGGCGAGGGCCAGCAAGACAAGCAGGGCAATCACCTTCGCCCTCTCGTGCTGCCACGCGTGCCGAACCTGATCAACCGGGTTGCCCGACGCCTCCGCCTCGGGTTCGGGCGTCACCGCCAATGGGTCAAACTCGCTGCCGGATCGGCGGCCACGACGCTCACCGGCCTGCGGCGCTGGATCGCGCTCCGGTGTTCGATCCCGGCCGCCCCCCGCGGCCGACCGCGGTGTGTCCGGTCGGCGGGGTGGCAGATCCGGCCCGTCGCTGTCGGCCGGCGGCACTGCGGGTGCCTCGGGACGGCGGGGCGGCAGATCGGGACCGGTGTTGTCGCGGGCACCGTCACGCGGCGGCGAAGGCGGGCCGCTCGCACGCGCTGGGCGTGATGCCCCGGTGCCCCGCAGCGGCACCGCGTCGACCCGCACCGCCGGTTGCACTGTCGGCGCACTTGTTCTCTTCTGTTCCGCAGCCAGACGCCGTTCGCACGCACCGTCGACCTGCAGCAACTGGCCGACGGTCAACTGACCGAGCGCCACCAGCGCTTCCCCCATCGCCTGCCGCACCCCACGCACCGTCGCCGCCTGCGCCGGGCGCACCGCCAACTCGAGCCGGTAGAGCAGATAGAGGTTCTCGGGGTCGGGATTCGCCTGAAACAGGCACAACCCGGTCGCCAGAGCATGGTCGGACGGGGCCCGCGCGAGAAACTCAACCAGGGCGTCGCGCACGAGCGGAAAGTCGAAGTGGACAAACGCCGCCAGCGCCAGGCTGCGTCGCTTCGGGTCGTTGCCGTGCAGCCAACCCGCCAATAGCTCGAGCGCCGCGACGGGATCGGCAAGACGCAGCACGCGCAGCGCCATGGGTGGCAACCGGGTGCCGAACGCCTGCAGAAAACGGGCGAGATAGTCAATATAATGTATTGCATCGTAGCGCGCCAGATACTCGAGCGCCGCCACCCCGAGCGCGACATCGCTTTGCGTGACCGCCCCACGGGCCGGCTCGACAAAGCCGGGCACCTCGAGGCGGACAGCCGCGCGAAACGCGGTGGCCCGCACCGTTGCCGGGGCCGAAGGGTCGCCCACCAGTCCGGCGAGTTCCGGCGTCGCGCGGTCGCGGTCGGCCGGCTGCAGATCGGCCAGGCGCCGGATCCACCGCTCGCCACCCGGCACGAACGACGCCACCGGCCGGGTTGCCCCCGGGGCATCGGCGTTTCCATCACCGGGAACCGCAGTCGGCAAAGGCCCTGACGCGCCATCGTCCGCCGCGTCGTCGCCTCCCGCGTCAGCCGCCAACTCCGCGTCGACCTCGGCCGTCACCGCCGCCACCCGGTCGCACACCGGCGCTGCGACATCGGACCGTCGACGCGCCGGGGGTTCATCTGCGGCTCCGGTTGCTGCCGGTGGCAACGGGATACTGCCCTGCGTTGCCGAAGGCGTGTCGGCCGGCATCCGGGGTTCGCCCGCCGCGCGTAGTGCCCCGGTGCCGGGCAACGGTCGCGCATCGCCCTCCGCCGGCGGTGCGGCCGGCGGCCCCGTTGCACTGCGCATATCCCGTGCGGGCGGACTCCCGGGACGCGGGGCGGCGTCGACGCGACGGCGGCGCGGTGGCGCGGGCAGGTTAACGGGCGCCAGCGTGGCTGGAGCAATCGGTGCCGGCGGGGGCGCCGCCAGCAGATCGGTGACGCGTTGTCGCACTGCCGCCGTCAGCGGCCACTGCAGCGCCTCGACGAACGCGGCGCGCACGTGGTCTTGCTGCATACTGCGGCGGATGGCATCGGCCAGCGCTTCGTCAGCAGCGGTGTCATCGTCACCGAGCTGAGCAATACAATCAGTGACAAAACGGGTCGTGGCCCGTTGCAGGATCCAGTTCTTCAAGCGTTCGAGATACTGCGGGAAACCATCGCCGAGCACCCCGGCGTTGTCGATGCAGCGACACGCATCCTGCATGATCGCCTTCAGGCGCATCGCCTTGTCGCCATGCGCATTCTCGGCCAGTTCCCAGAGACGGAACGGCACCTCGGGATCAGGATTGATCGCCACGAGCAACCCGGCACGCGCCAGCAACTGCGGGTCGTTCTCGACCGCAAAGAACTTGAACAACACCGGTTTCAAGCGGGAGAAATCGAGCCCCATGCAACTGCCGATGGCCGCTGAACGCCGATCGCGATCATCGCACAGCAGCAACCGCTCGACATGCTTGAGCGCTTCATCGATGTCGATCGCCGCCAACCCGGTCACGGCCAGTGCACGCAGGCGCGCGTCGTCATCGGTCAGCAGCCGGGGCAGATCGCGCATCAGCGTAAACGGGGCCAACAGGATCAGCGCTTCCAGCACGGCAATGCGCACGCTCAGTGACGCCTCGTAGAGACGCGCGGTCAAGACCGGCAACGCCGTCGCCGGCCACTGCCGGGCGAACAGGCGCACCCACTGCGCCGCCACCACCGGTTCCCGCTCGGCGCCGAACAGCTCGGGAGCCCGCGGCGCCAGTTCGCGGATCTGCGGCGGCGCCAGGGCATCAAGCAACGCCAGGCGACCGGCGGCATCGGCCGCCTCATACTGCGCCAACCACGTCGATGTGGTCGCGGCCTCGGCCACCGCGGCCGTCGCGACCGCCGGTTCGAGTGCGGCCAATCGCGCCTTCACCACCCGTGTCGCCTGCTGCAACAACAAGCGACACTCCGGGTCGCTCTCGACGCCATCGCGGGCCACGAGGTGACCCAGCAATTCGGCCGACGCCCCGAGCTTGATCGCCCGCTCGAGCGCATGCAACCGCAATCCCTTGTTGTCGGACGCGAGATCCCGATAATCCATACTTCGTCAGTATATGCGATGGACGACGGCGATACCACCACCAAACCGGTCAGACGTAACATCTCAGTGAGCGGGGGCACGCGCCCCCGCTCGGCTCGCGGCACAGGTC
>CAZADH010000017.1:22329-41246 GCA_964483805.1 uncultured bacterium | reverse complement strand
TCGCTCCACCCTTCGACACGCCAGTCGATGGCGCGAGCGTCTGATCGGTCGATTGTGCAGTCGACTGCCCAGCCCCCTGCCCGACCGATTGCCCCCCGACCGTCGTCCCTGCATCGCCCACCAGGGCGCCGCGGGCAGCGCCGGCGGTGCCGGTCGCAGCGGGCGTCACCGGCATCGACTCGATGCTGAAGGCTATAAATGGCGGCAAGCCGCCGACCGAATACGCCGCGGCATAATTGTTGAACGACACCCGCGCTTCGGGATCGGCCGCATGAATGGCGGTGTAGGCGCGCCGATGTGCGGCCACCAGGTGACAGGCCACGGCGGCCGCTGTGAGCGGGTCTTTCTTGCCGGGCGCCAACTGGCCCGACCAGTAGCCGCCGCCGATGAACACCGTCGGCTCGTTGAAGGTCAGCCACCAGTCGACCTCGCGGCCGTATTCGGCAGCGACGAAGGCCACATGACGCGCGAACTCGTCAATACAACGTGTTTTTTCCCAGCCACCCAGCTCGTCGTCGAGCCACTGCGGATAGGTGAAGTGCATCAACGTGACGACCGGGGTCAGGCCTTGTGCGTGCAAGGTTTGCAGCAGTTTGTGATAGAACGCCACACCCGCCGGGTCGATCTGGCCGCGCTTCGGTTCGATGCGGCTCCACTCGATGCTCATGCGGAAGGTATTGGCGCCCAATCCGCGGGCAAGCGCCACGTCACCCGGATACTGGTGCAGGCCGTCGGCGGCCATGCCGCACACGTCAATCGTCTTGCTGGCCGCCTCGAAGCGGGTCCACTGCGCCGCATCGTTGCCGCCTTCCCATTGGTAGCCGGCGGTCGACACGCCCCACAGGAACGGCCCGCTGATCGGCTTCTTCGCTGCCGCCGCGCCCTGCATCGCAGTCCCACTCTGGCCCGCCGCCGCCGCAACGGCCCGACCAGCCTTCTTGGGCGTCTCGAGCGACCAGATGCGCTCGTCGAGGTAAATACAAACGAAGTCGTCGTCGTCGCCGTTGAACCAGTCGAGCGAAAAGTCGCTGCGACGCTCGGACTGCAAACGCATCAACAGCGGCCATTGATCGACCCCGGCCCGGGCGGCCGCCTCGGCTCGATCGGCCAGCGCCACGAGTTGCTCGTGCTGTTTCGTGAGCGCCGCCGCAATCGCCGGGTCGTGGTCACGCTGGAGCAACTGCTGCGACCGGCTCACCGCCAGCCACCGCACCGCCAGACGCCAACCGAGGGCAAACGGCAGATCGGTGCGCAATCCCTGCTCCACCTGTTTGATCAGCTCGTCGCCGGCGACGATGCCGTCGCGGCCGCGCATCTCGACGATCGCGCGCACGAGCCGCTCGCTGCCCATCTCGAGCATCGCCGCGTATTCACGGGCATATTTCTCGTGCCACGACCCGCGCACGACGCGATTGATCTTGGCGGCCAATCGCGGTTCGATCGAGGTGCTGAAACTGGCCATCCAGGGTTCGCTGCGCGCATCACCCAGCGCTTCGAGCCAGGCGGCCCGCTCGCTGACCGCGCGCAACAGGCCCAACTCTGCGGTCACGCGACGGGCCGGCGGCACCGGGCCGTCGGCCGACACCGACACTGCGGTCAGCAATACAAGAGCAATCAGTCCACCGAGAACCCAGGGCGCCATTGCACGTCGCATCGGTTTCCTCGCAATCGTCCAGCGGGGGCACCGCAGCGGCGCCCCACGTCGTTCCCGTACACTGGAATTCACTATAACACGACTGCAACTCTGTGATCGATTCGGCGTCGCGCGCCTGGCCAAACAATTAGCGGGCACCCCGGCGTGGCCGCGGCCGGCCGGCCGTGCTACACTGCGACCCTCATGAAAGAGACACACGCATGAATCTGTTGTCGCTCGAACGGGTCTGCAAGCGGTTCGGCTCGGGGCCGCTGCTGGTCGACGTCAGTTTCGGACTCGAACACGACGAAAAAATGGGCGTCATCGGCCGCAACGGGTGCGGCAAGACCACGTTGCTGCGCATGATCGCCGGCAGCGAGCCGGTCGACGGCGGCCGCATCGTTCTGGCCAACGGCAAGCGCGTGGCCTACATCGCGCAGAACCCGGTCTTTGCGGCGGGTCAGACGGTGCTCGACACGGTGTTCGACCAGTCGAGCGAGGAGATGCGGCGACTGCACGATTACGAGGCCGCGATCCACGAACTCGACGCCACCGGGGGCACGAGCGAACGTTGGCTGACACGCGTCGCCGAACTGTCGCACCAACTCGATCTGACCGGCGGCTGGAGCCTCGAAGCCAACGCCAAGGCCGTGCTCAACCGCCTCGGCGTCAACGAGACGACGGCCCCGATCGAAACGCTTTCGGGCGGCCAGCGCAAACGCGTGGCCCTGGCCCGCGGCCTGATCATGCGCCCCGATCTGCTGATTCTCGACGAACCGACCAACCACCTCGACGCCGACACGATCGCGTGGCTCGAAGAGTATCTCGCCGGATATGTCGGCGCGTTGCTGCTGGTCACGCACGACCGGTATTTTCTCGATCGCGTCACCAACCGCATGCTCGAGATCGAAGACGGCGGCGTGCAACGGTTCGAGGGCAACTATACGTATTACCTCGAAAAGAAAGAGGAACAGGCGATCCTGCGCGAAGGCGAAGCGCGCAAGCGCGAGAACCTGGTCCGCCGTGAGTTGGCGTGGTTGCGGCAGGGCGCCAAGGCCCGCTCGACCAAGCAGAAGGCGCACGTCGAACGCGCCCGCGCCGTCGTCGATGCCCCGCGCGCGGGCCCCGAGCGCACGCTCGAACTGGCGGCCGCATCATCGCGACTGGGCAACAAGATTCTCGAAATTCACGACCTGGGAAAAGCGTACGGCGAGCGCACCCTGATTCGCGACTTCTCGTACAATCTCACCCGTGGTGATCGCATCGGCATCATTGGCCCGAACGGATCGGGCAAGACGACGTTGCTCGACATCATCGCCGGGCGCGTGACCGCCGACACCGGCCACATCGAGATCGGCTCGACGGCCGTCCTGGGCTACTTCGAACAGGAACCGGCCACGCGCCGCGTCGCCGGCGACGGCGCGCCACGGGCCCAGGATGCCGACGCCGAAACCCGGGTCATCGATTACATCAAGGCGGTCGCCGAGCAGGTGCCGACCGCCGACGGCGGCGTCATCTCGGCCAGCCAGATGCTCGAGCGTTTTCTCTTCCCGGGTGCCGCCCAGTTCACGCCGCTGGGCCGGCTGTCGGGCGGCGAACGGCGGCGACTGGCTCTGTTGCGCCTGCTCATGCGTGCACCGAATGTATTGCTCCTCGATGAGCCGACCAACGACTTCGACATCGCGACGTTGATCGCCCTCGAGGCGTGGCTCGAATCGTTCGATGGCTGTCTGATCGTCGCTTCGCACGACCGCGCTTTTCTCGACCGCACCGTCGACCGCCTGTTCCGCTTCGAACCGGGCGGGAAACTCCGCGGGTTTCCCGGCAGCTACACGACCTATCTCGAGATCATCGCCCAGGAACAAGCGGACGAAGCGGCACGAGCCACGGCCGACGCGGCGCGCACGGCGACACCACGCCACGATCGCGCTGCCAACGCCCGCCAGGACGGTCGGGCCGGCACGGCGGCAACGCCCGCGAGCGCGATCCCACAGCCGAACCAGGGTTCGAGGGCGACCGGGGGCAGCAGCGGCAGCGGGATAAATACGTTGTGTGTCAAACCACGCAAGCTGACCTTTAAAGAACGGCGTGAACTCGACGAACTCGAGGCCCGCATCGCCGCAGCCGAAGCGCGCAAGGCCGAGATCGAAGCCGCGCTGGCCGCACCGTCGGGCGACTTCAACGCCACGGGCGCGCTGGGCAGCGAACTGCAGACTCTCGAGAGCCAACTCGAGCGCGACATGATCCGCTGGGCCGAGCTGGCCGAACGCGCTGAGGGCTGACGGCCAATCCGCCAGGTTTTCCCGGCGCTCCCAAGCCAGACAGACCGACCCGCCCGCCCACGACTGCCGCCAAGGATAGCGGCGTTTCGGGGCGGCACCCGGATGGTGCCGCTGCCCCGATGGGCGTAGTGGACCTTTGCCGCGCCACGGACTGCCTCAGGAGAGGCGTGCCGGGGTGCGCCAGGAGGGCGCGCAGACCCCGGCTGGGCGGCCCGAAACGCAGTTTCGGGCAGTACAAACGACCCGCCCGCACAGTACGTGCGAAGTTTCCGGGGCCGCCGGCGGCCGCTGCCCCACGGATGGGGCCGAAACCCCCGTTCCGCGCAACCGACGGGGCGGGTTCAGAACGTCTGCGTGACGGTGACCGACAGGGTTCGGGCCGAAGTCTTCTCGACGAAATCGGCCCACACCCGCGTCCCCTGGCGGCGGGCCATGCGGATGCGAATCTCGCAGGCCTGCTCGGTTGTGGTCGTGGTGCGATAGAACGCGACCGATTCGACGTCGCTCACTTCGATACGAAGGTTGCGCTCGGGATTGGGCAAGAAATCGCGGCCGGGACCGACGCCGGTGGCCGGAAAGGTCATCACGGTTCCCGGCAGTGGGGCCGGGTCGTTGGCATGCAGATTGGTGTCGCCGGTGCGCCGATACACCAGGGTGCGACCCTGGAACCCCAGCCCGCAACCGAGCCACAACCCCGGACTGGCCACAGGCACGAACGGCGTCACCTCGACGTACGGCGTCGACAGCGAGCAGAACGCGACCGGCACGCGCGCGCCGTTCGCCCCGAAAGCGAGGGCGTTCGTCCCGCCCGGGGTATCGTTGACGGCCGCTGCCGCCAGATAGATCGGCACGCCGTTGTAGTTCGAAAACGTGCCGTCGGCCCGGACCCGCGTCGGACTATTGGCTTTCTCGAAATCCTCGCGGACCGCATTGAGCAGGATCTGGGCCGCTTTCTGCCGCGACATGTGCCATTCACCGTCGGTGAACGACGACACGGCCGCCCGATAGATCATGATCACACCCGAGAACATCAGCACGAGGATGCCGAAACCCACGAGGATCTCGACCATTGTCATACCGTGTATTGCGCGTCGCATCAGTTGCGCACCCTGATCGCACTGACGGTATGGTTGACCTTGCGCTGCACTCCGCGCAGGTTCACGGTCACCGTCACCTGGAAGGTGTCGGTATTGAACTGATCTTGGCCCAACAGGGCAAAACTGGTCGAGTAGGTGGCGATATACGGGGTGTTGATGGCCCCCTGCAGCGGCGGACTGACAAAGGTCACCCACGGATCGGGGGACAGCACCCGGCGTTGCATGACCACCGCCCGATAGGCGAACTGAAACTCGGAAGGAAACTGTTTGAACTTGAGCAGCGCCATCTGCATGATCCCGTGCCCGAGAAAGTCGGCCTGCACGCGCTCGAGCAGGCGGTCGTTCAACGGGCGCGCGTTCTCGATCGATTTGAGGTAGAAACTGCCGAAGATCAGGAGCGCCATACAGAAAACCAGCACGACGGGCAGCGCCATGCCGCGTCGTAAATATATCGTATGTATTTCTCTCATTGATCGAGATCCGCTTTCCACGAGATGACTTCGAGTGGTACCGGCCGCGCCCCGTTGGGTTCGGCCCAGGACACGGTCACCCGCAGGTGCTTCATCAGAATGGGCCGTTTCGGCCCGCCCCCATCGAATACGCCCGACGTCGAGGTCGAAGCGAGAAACTGCCACAACGCCGGGTTGTTGAAGTCGAAATCGGCCCGGTTCAGGTCGACCGGTTGATAGCTGAAAGTCACGGGGAAATTGGTCACCGATAGCGCTGCGTCGAAGGTGTATCCCTGGGCGCTGACCAACGACCCCAACGGCACGGAACCACTGGCCGAAGTGAGCGTGCTCGTGTGATTACCCACCGGAAGTTGGCGGTAGGGCAGTTTGAGCGCTTCGTTCATCGTGGTTTCGGCAAAGTGAATGGCCTCGATGCGCCGGAAGTCCTGTTTGGTCCCCAGGTGGCCGCGGCCGAGAATGCCCAGCGTCGGCAACATGGCAAAGGCCATGATCATCGTGGCCAGTAGAATCTCGGTGAGGGTCAGACCGCGTCGTTGCATTGACATTGTATTTACCGTGTCAACGTCGGGATGCCCGTGCCGGCCAGGCCTTCGTACGCCGACCCCGAGGCCACTGTCGCCATGGCCGGAGCCGAGGCCGGCCCCGACGCGAGGCTCGTTGCCAACCAACAGGCCGCCAGCAGCGGGGGCACCCCGGCGAACACCTCGACGCGTCGCAACAGCAGGCCCCCCAGCGGCATGAACCCGTGCCAGTTCCAGTCGATCACCAGCGACTCGCCCAGATTCAGCTCGTCGATGCCGCAGACCTGCCCCTCGGGACCGAAGGCAAGATAGCGCACCACCGCCGTCTGCTTGGTTTCGCTGCGCAATGTCGGCCCATAGGGCGAGTACGGGTCGACGCGCAGCAGCGTGTGGCCGGAACCGGCCACCGGTTGCAGTTCGACGAGAGCGTCGAGATGGGCCGGCAACGACGCGAGGATACCGCCGGCTGCCGCCTGGCGACGCCAATCCAGGCGCGTTCCCGAGGCCGCCGAGGCAAACTGTTCGGCAGCGAGTCCGGCGCCACCGTCGCGCAGACACCAGCCGACGCGGGTCACCCCCGAAGCCAGGACACCTTCGACCCGCGCCATGACATCGGCGGCCGCCCACACACCCAGGCGTCCGTCGCTCGCACTCGCCAGATCGAACCAGCAATGGGCGATCTCGGTGCAGGCCGGCACCGGCCCGGCCCGGCCCAGAGCAACGAGCAAGACCAGGAGGCGCGCCAGGGCGGCGCACCCCAAGGCGAAACGTGGGCGATTCATCGCTCACTTCACGTTCTTCTCGATGATACGCACGTTGAGGCGCGAATCGGCCACCGGCACGACGGCCGTCAGTTCACGACTGTTCGGCCGCGACACCGCCACGCGCGGGTTGTTCACATCGGTCGGCCAATCGAGGGCATCGTCGTTGACCCGCACATTCACCAGGTAGTAACCCGCATCGCGGAAGATATAGCGGAACCCCGGCGCCGTGCCCATGTCGGTGATGAGACTGCCCGACGAATCGAGCAGGCGCCACAGCGTGCGCGTCGTCGTGCCGACGTTATCGGCAAGAATCGTCGAGAACTGCGCCGGCACGTCGATCTCGAGCGTCGATGTACCGTTGACCACTTCCTGCGCCAGCGATGTGGTCACGCCGGCCGCCGAGAAGCGGAACCCGACCGCCACATCGGTCAACGGCGTGGGTGCGTTGAGGGCGCCGCCACCGTAGGTCCAGTGCGCCACACCACTGACGTCTTCGCTTACCCCTGTTCCCCGCGCCAACTGCGTCCAGCGGGTCGCGTAATGCAGCGGGTCGATGTTGCTCGGCGCAATCAGGTTCTCGGTCAAGCGACGCTCGCTGACCGCCCTGAGGAACACGTTCGGCCGATCGTTGTCACGAACCACGAGGTTACCGTCGTGCGGCGGGCGAAACACGTTGTTCGAGGCATCCGACACGCCCCAACCAAACTTCAGATTCACGTAGGCCGGCAGGTTGTTGGCGTAGGTGATCTCCATGTTCGGCCGGTAGGTTGTCGCATTGTCACGCGTGAAATGGGCCAGCGCCGACAGGTCGATCTGGTAACGGCGATAGCTCCAGGAGCGGACTTTGGCCAGGCCAGTGCCCGTGGGCAAGGTATTGAAGTCGTAGTCGGCCTGCCGCACCGCGTACGCCGACGACGGCCAGTTGTTGCTGCCGTCAGGAGCCGACTGATAGCGCACCCGGCTCGGGGTGACCGCCGCGGCGAGGGCGTCGGGCACCGTCTCGGTGTAGGCATTGGTGTAGCTGAAGGTGGCGATTCGCCATCCGCCGTCATGCTTTACTTTGTATGACGAAAAGAACGGGTCGCTCGGTTTGTTGGTGATGTTCGGATGCACGGTGACATTGCCGTACGGGTTGTCATCGGCGACCCACAATGTGATGGCGGTCGGGTTCGTCTTGCCGTCGACGGCCGCGGCGAGCAGATCGCCAGTCGTGCCCCACAGCGTCGAAGTGTCCATGGTCCAGGCGGCCTGGGCGGCGCCCGCCAGATCAGGCAGGGTGCGCCCCGGCGGGGTGGTGTCGAGCACGATCACAGTGGCATCGGCACCGGCCGAAATGGTGATGTATTTCGTATCGCTCTTGGGCACCTGCACGACGGCCCCATTGGGCAGAGTCACCGCCTGCAGATAGTAATATACATACGAATAGGTACGCGCCGCGTCGACGTGCACCGAGTAGCTGCCCGGCTCACTGGGGATCTCGAACATCTGCTGGCCGGGCGCGGCGATCAACTGCGGCACCGTTGGTTCCTTGGTGATCTCGACGAGCTTGGTGGCCCCGGTCGGATCGGTAAGACTGATCTTCCACGAAAATTTGGGCAGACCGAGCCACTGCAGATCGCTGTAGGACTCGGCCGGAATCGGCGGATTGGCGGCCGTCATCAAGGCGATGCGGTCGATGCCGTTGCGGCGGTTCTGCTGGTTCTCGCGCACCTGGAACGCCCAGGTCTGCCCCGCCTTGATCTGCGGGATCACGTAGAATGCCGCCGGCGGCGCCGCCGGAGCAGCCCGTTCCGCCGCCCACTCGCTGTTGAGCGATCCGTCGAGGGTCGGGTGGTAGACATACGAGCCACCGCTTGGTTGCCCCGACATGATTACGCATGGGCCACCCGGGTAACGGGTGTCGGTCGCAGTCTGGATGTTGATCACGGCCCGGGCCCACCCGGTGCCGTCAAGCGAGCGCGGCGACAGTGTCCCCGAAATGTAGTCTTCCTTGCGGTCGGACAAGACGCCGGCGGGCATGCGGTCGTACTGGTAGTACTGGTACTCGGAGCGAACCGCGATCTCCCACTCGCCGGGGCCGAACATCACCGGCAGGATCGGCTTGTCGCTCGGCGTGAGGCCATCTTTCACGACGTTGTTGAGCGGTTCGCCGTAGCGGTTCTTGGTCTGCGTCAGTTTCCAGAAATACTTGAGCGTCGACGGCTTGGTGGTGGTCGGGAACATGCCCGGGAAGCTGTTGCCGTTGAAATCATCGGTGGCCATGCCGTTGAGGTTGACCCCGTTTTCGTCGAACTTCGGCGCGTTCTCGACGCGGAAGAAGTACTGCGTGCGATCGTCATAGGGCGTGGGTGCATTGACCAGCGAGTCTTCGGTCGGCCCGACCAGCGGCCCGTTCAGATCGATCTTGGCGTCGGTCCCCGAAACCGGTGGCGGCGTGCACACGTTGATGACGGCGACTTCGGTGCGGTAGTTGGTCGCAACATCGGGTGAGGTGCGGCGCAAAGGCGGGATCATCGTCCAGCATGAGCGGTCGGTCAACGACGCCGGGTTGCAGGTGAAATCCATCTCGAACTGGTTGATCCCCAGGGTGATGTGTTGACCGATCGGCGTGAAGGTGCGCCGATAGTAATCGCGCATGGTCACCCCTTTGTAGACCACCTGCTCGAACTTGGCCGCGAAGAGGTCGGCCACCATCGGCGACTTCTTGTAATGCCCGACCGCCTGCCCCGCAGAGAAAGTCGGCATGTCGGTGCCGGGTACATTGGCCGGGCTGCGCTCCGTCTTTACAAAGTAAAGATTGCCGAAACCGTCGGCATCGATCGAATCGGGATAGATCGTGCCATCGTAAACGTTGATGACTTCCGGCAGTGGCGGCACCCCGGACACCTCGTTGCGGACGAACTTGTAGACGAAACCCTGTTGCTTGTCATAGGCATAGACGATACCGCCGGTCTGCCACCACTGATCGGACACGGCAACGTCGGTAAGTTCGCGCAGGAAGGCACTGGCCGGCACGTGCGCCGCCGCCAACCAGTTGTTGACCTCCGTAATACCCAATACATACACCCAGTCAGTGGTCGGGCTGCGGCTGCTGACGCCCAGTTTCTTGGCGGTTGCCTCACTGGGGTTGCCGATGGTCGAACCGCCGTATGCCGCGCCGTTGAGTGTCAATGAGTAGACCGGGCTGCTCGGCTGGCGGTTATAGAGGTAACTGCGCCCCGCGCCCGAGACGAGACAGTCCATGTAGGGCTGTTCACCGAACGGCAGCGGCGTGCCCGGACCGGTGCCCGGCGCGCAAGGGTCGCCACACTCGTTCAGCGTGTCTTTGGTGTTGGTCGAGCTGATGACCACGCGACCGGCCTCGCCCTGGTTGTTCGGACCGGCCGGCAACCCGGCCAGATACCGGGAGACGTTGAACTCGATCAGATTCAGGATGCGCTCGTCGACCTGCACGGTCTCACGCACCAGCTTGTGGCACCAGCCGCCCAGGAACGGATTGCCCGCACCATCGGTGCACTGCACGAACCCGTACATGTTGTAGGCGCCGATCACCGACGGCGCGGTCGTGCCCCACCAGTCGGGTTTCAGATAAGTGAACGAACTGTAGATCTGTTCCGCGTCGTCACCCGAATGATACCAGCGCCCGCTCTGCACGTAGAAGTAGCCGGGCTGGCCCGGAACCGGGGTCGGAGTCCAGGTGCACGGATAGTCGTTGCCGTCGAAATTCGCCGTGTAAGGCACCGGGTAACTGTGGGGGTCATGAATGCCGACACCGGAAATCGTCTGCCCCGGATAGTTGTGATGCACGTGCGCAATCTTGTCGCGCAGACCCGTGTAGGCCGGCAGACCGGGCTGGGCAGGGTCGAGGTGGACCGAGGTCAGCACTTTGCGCACCAGAGGCTGTGTTGCGCCATGCATACCGGTGGTTCCCGCCGAGGCGAATGTCCAGAGTTCTTTCGTCGGCGGATTGCCGGCCACGGGCTTCATCGACGCCGAGAGGTTGAACGCCTCGCCCGGTACATACAATGACACCGGGGTCCCGCCGGGGATCAGGTTATTCAGCTTGTAGACGCCGTTTTTCGGCCCATTGCCGATGAGCAGGTAGGCGTCGCCATTCTGCATGTAGAAGTCGTCGAGCGCCATCAACGACGCGGTTTGACACGCCATGACGACCAACAAGACACCGAGCGCCCAGGCTTGCCGACGTTGCATACGCACACCTCCCCCAACCTTCCCATTGACCGGACCCGCTCGCCCACGATGGGCGTAGTGGGCGTTTGCCGCCACGGAGGGCGGCCCGAAAGGCAGTTTCGGGCAGTGCAAACAACCCGCCCGACCGCCAGTTTTCTTTCGCCGGGGTTGTCGGTCTGAAACCCGACTCTGCCTAACGCCGATACGAACCCAGGGTCGTTTTCAAGGTTTGCAGCAGATATGGATTTACTTTGTATTGCTGAAACAACCGCTCGCACACGGGCACGGTGATATCGACGCCCCCCATGACGAACAACTTCGGACTGCGGAAACCGTGCGCCGCCTCGACCACCTCGTGCCGCATTGCTCCCAGGTAACCCGTGACCTGCCGGCCCAGATTGCGCTGCAGTTCGGAGGCCCAGTGGTTGGCCATCGACGGCTTCCCGGGTTCAGGGAACGGCGCATCGAGGATCAACCGGTAGAGCGAGGTCGTGAACAACGGCGTCGACTCCGGCACTTCCCGGATGCGATCGATCGGCATGGACGCCACCGCCAACGTATCGTCAATGACGGCGCCCACGCCCATCGCGGTCGCCGTCTCGCGAATCGCCCCCTCGACTTCGTTGATCACCTGCTGCAACCGCTTGTCGGTTTCTTCGCGCGTCATCAGCACGTCGTTCCAGACCTCGTCGAGCAGGTTGGCCTCCTCGCGCTGGAGCGCCGCAATCTGTCGCTGCAACTCGGCCCGCCGCTCGACGAGACGCGCATCGGATAGCGGTGACGGCGCCGGCACCGCGCTGGCCGATGCCGGTTTGAGCTGGGCGATGACATTCTTCAACTGATCGAGATCGAGATTGTTGAACTGCAGTTGCAGGGCCTGTCGGCGGCGCTCGAGTTCCTGTCGCCGCGGTTCGAGCGCTTTCTTCTTGCCCGCCATCGCGTGGTAAGCGGTTTCCATGGCCTTGGGATCGCCCCGCTTCACACCCGCCCGCGAGAACCGCTCGGCAGCGAAGTCGTAGTCGGCCATCAACGGATGCAGGGCCAGGCAGGCGCGATAATCGATCGTCGCAAACCCTCCCGAGACCGGGACGCCGGCACGGGGCGGCACGCCCTGGGCCGCAACCGACCCGACGAACAGCAATACAAAGCAATACGCCACCACCAGGTGGCGACCTGCCGTCGGCGTCTTGGTTCTGTTCATCGTGTCTTCTCCCGGGAGTCTCTGACCTGTTCCAGCAAGATGCGTGCCGCTTCGAAGCGAAGATCGACCACCGGTCCGTGGACCGGCCGACTAACCGCGCCCGGCAGCCGCTGGTGCCAATAGAGACGGGCCTGTGCCAACCATTGGGGCAGCAGCCCCACTTTCGCGGGATTACGTCCTGTAAGAATTTCTTCCAGGGCGGTGCTGTGCAGGATACTCGGCTCGAACGCCGCCGGCGGGGCCTGAGGCAACAACGCCGCTTCATCGATGACGACCGCAACCCGCCGCGCCGCTGCCGCCCGCCCAACGGCGCTGCGAATGTCCTCGTCGATCTGCAACAGCGGCTTCAACAAGACGTCTCGTGGGGTCTGGGCGCCGCCATCGGGCGCCGGCAAGGCCCGTGCCAGCACGGCAAGCCGTTCTTGCAGAGACTCGACTTTCTTTTCGGCGGCCCGTCGTGTCGTCCAGTAGGCGTTTTCGGCACTGCGCCGCTCTTCGGGCGTGCGGGCCTTGGCCATCGCTGACTTCAGTGCAGCGAAGCCGGCCTCGATCAGCTTACGCGTCTCGGCCAGATCGGCCGTCAAGCGCTTGTTCTCGTCGGCAACACTCGTGCTCGGGGCCGTCGCACCGGCAAACCGCCGGGTCTCCGGATCGAGCGTGCGAAACAACGGATGCACCATCAGCAGGAAACGCGAATCGATCACGCCCACCAGGGGTGTCGCCAACCCAAGCTGCGCGCCCAGGACAACAAACACCCACGCCAGGCCCAACCAGTTCGCTCTGTACCATTTTTTTAACATTGTCGGTACCCCCGCACCCATCCTAGTGGGACCGCCCACACGAAGTCAACGCGCGAGACTTGTCGAGGTTGCATCCACGAGCCGGCGCAGGGCATCATAATGCCATGAACACGAACACCCTCATCAGCAATGTCGACGTTGTCACGCTCGATGGAGACGGCCGCGTGTTACGCAACACGAACATCTGTATCGAAGGCCGCCTGATCCGCGCCATTGGCGAGGTGCCGCCCGACTTCACCCCGACGGTGACCATCGACGGGCGCCGCCATGCCGCGTTGCCGGGTTTCTACAACGCCCACTGTCATGCCGCCATGACCTTCGAACGCGGCTGGGCCGAAGACCTGCCGCTCGATCGCTGGTTCAACGAGCGCATCTGGGTCGCTGAATCGGCCCTGACGGCCGACGATGTCGAGTGGGGCGCGGCATTGGCGGCATGCGAAATGATCCGTTCGGGGTGCGTGGCCTTCAACGACCACTATTTCTACATGGATCGGGTCGCCCAGATCGTCGACAGTGCCGGGATGAAGGCCGCATTGACCTGGTGCCAGTTCGGCATTGGCGCCGACAAGGAGGTGGGCACCGACCTCGCCGGTGCGCTCGCGTTCGTCGAGCGCTGGCAGGACCAGGCGCACGGCCGCATCAAGACCGTGCTCGGTCCGCATTCGCCGTATGTATGTCCGCCGCCGTTCCTGCGTGAAATTGCCGCCCTGGCGCAAGACCGGCACCTGCCGGTTCACATCCATCTGGCCGAATCGACGGAACAGGTCGAGACTTCGCGGCGTTTGCACGGCAAGACCCCCACGGCCCACCTCGACGATTGCGGGATCTTCGCCGGCCCGGCGGTCGTCGCCCACGCCCTGTACCTCGATACCGACGATGTCGAGATCCTGGCCCGCCGCAACGTGAGCGTCGCGCATTGCCCGATCACCTACATGAAGCTGGCCATGGGCGTTAACGATCTGCGCCCGCTGCTGCACGCCGGCATCAACGTGGCCATCGGCACCGACGGTCCCGGCTCCAACAGCGACCTCGACATGAAGGCGGCCGTGCGTTTCACGCCGCTGCTGCAGAAGCTGCGCACGAACGATCCGACCGTGCTCGCCGGCGATCTGCCGTTGCGCATGGCCACGCGGCACGGGGCACGGGCCATGGGTTTCGGCGACGCGGGCGTGCTCGCGCCGGGGCACGCCGCTGATATTGTCCTGTTCGACCTCGATCAGCCCCATCTCGTGCCCGACCACAACCTGGTCGCCAACCTGGTGC
Organism: uncultured bacterium; assembly: GCA_964483805.1. Taxonomy (GTDB): domain Bacteria; phylum Muiribacteriota; class Ozemobacteria; order Ozemobacterales; family Ozemobacteraceae; genus CAZADH01. The sequence goes on along the minus strand of CAZADH010000017.1, from coordinate 27,024 downwards.
ACAGTGCCCGCGGCAGCGACATCGATCACGTCATCATCGACGGGCGGTTGGTGATGCGAAAACGCGAACTGCTGACCCTCGACGAGGAGAAGATCAAAGCCGAGGCCGATTCCCGGGCCCGGCACATGGTCGGCAAGAACCTCGGACTGGTGCGCGAATACAAAGGTTGAGTGGGCGCCGCGCGGTCGCGGTCAGCGCAGCGACCGCAACAGCGCTTTGTCCCAGGTCAGGCCGAAGGCGCGATAGAACCGACCGATCGCCTCGTGCCGCCGGGCGATATTGCCGCGCAGCAAGATTGTAAATACTTTGTATTCACCCGATCGATGTTCCGCGAAACCGGTGAACCACACGGCGCCATCGTAGCATCCGGTCTTGCCAAAGAGAGTCCAGTTCGGATCGGGACTCGGCCAGGCCAGGGCTGCCCGCAACTGGGCCTGCACCGCAGCCGGCAACGGCAGGCGCCCGGCCGCCAGTCGCTCGGTGAAGTCGTGCACCCCGCGGGCCGTGATTTTCAGTTTGCCGCCCCAAATGACCGGGCGCCACGACTGCCCCAACCACTGGTCGTTGACGTTGCCGGCCGGATAGCCCAAGCGTTTGATCCAGGCCGTCAACGACGGTTTGCCAACCTGCGCCCCCAACCACGCAAAATAGTCGTTGCTCGAAAACACCAAGGCCTGATGCAGATTCAATGCTGCGGTGCCGAAGGGCAGATGGCGATCGGCGCATTGGTGCCGGGTTTCGGGGGTGCAGACACGGTCCGCGAGCGCGGCGGCAGCGACCACGACCTTGAAGGTCGACGCGGGCGACACCGGGCGATCGGCGAGTTCGATATCGCCACGCAGGTGCAGCGTTGCCGAACCCGGGCCCGACTGCAGGATCACCCCCTCGCGCATCTCGGCCGCAAGCGAGAGGTCGGGCGCCGACTTGACGGACGTTGTATTGCTTTTCGCTGGTTTCGCCGCGGTGCGTGCATCGACTCCGACCGCCGTCAATTCGAGCAGACAGAGAACCAGGAGCACCAGTCCAGACGCCGACCACCGCCGGGGTCCATTGCTTCGGTTTGCCATTTTGTTCATGAGAAGCACCCTACCCCAGACCTGCCGGCGATGCAAACACCCCGCGCCATCTTGCACGCGGTGCGTCGGCACCGAACGCGGAAAACGGCTTTCGATCGAGACATCCGCAGCAAAGCCGCCGGTGGTGCCCCCCTACGATTTGCGAACCGGATTGCCGATACCTCTTTCTGGATGGACATCACACGACGCCTATTGGCCCTGTTGTTGCTGGGCTGGTGCCTGGCGCCGCGGCCCGCACTGCAGGCCGCGGTCGACGTCATCCTCGAAGACAAAATCACCCAGGCGATGGCGATCACCCAGGCCGCCTACGACCGCGGCGACTGGGAGGACGCGATCCGCAAGGCCCGGGTTCTCGCCCAGAAAATCCCCGCGGACCATCCGTCCCGCCAGAAGGCACTCGACCTCATGCTGTTGGCCAACGAACACAAGTCGGCCGACCTGGCCAAGCAACACGCGGCCGAGCAGAAGCAGAAGAACAGTGACGACGCAAAACAGCTCGTCATCGACGGCAGCGCGCTGCTCGAGAAAAAGGAGTTCGGACCCGCGAAAGAGAAGCTCGAGCGGGCCGCCGAGCTCACCCCGAACGACCCCGAGGTGCACTACCTGCTGGCTTCGGCCCTCATCGGCGTGAAGGATCTGTCGGGTGCCTACATGGCCAGCAAGGCCTGTCTGGAGCGCCGCCCCGACCACGTCGACGCCATGTTCATCAACGCCGAACTCGCCTACAAACTCAAGCGATTCATCGAGGCCGAGCGCGTCGTGCGCAAACTCGTTGCCGACGGGGAACAGCGCGTCGAGCAACTGCGCGACCTGCGCAGCGAACAGCTTCAGGCCTCATTGCTCGACAAGGCGGCGGCCTCCGGTCGCAAGTTGGAGTCGCTGCGCGTGCGCCTGGCCCGGGCCAACTATCTGCGCGGCCTGCTGGCGGTGCGCCGGCACGCCTGGGCCGACGCGCGCGAAGCCTTCGCCGCTTGTTTGAAGCAAGCGCCGGGCTCGCTCGATCTTCATCAACAACTGGGCATGGTCGAGTACCGGCTCGGCCGTTATCATCAGGCGAGTCTCGCCCTCGAACAGGCGCTTCTCATTGGTGAAACCCGGGTCCGCGAGATCAAGACCCAGGCGAAGAAACTGCTCGACGAGGGCAAATCCGACGATGCGGTCAACCTCGGTCTGAAGCAGAAGGACCTCGAAAAGAAGGTTGCCGGCTTGCACTTCCTGACCGCGTTGTGCGCCTGGAAAAAGTCGGACAACACCGGTGCACTCAACGCCATCGACCGCGCCCTGAAGTTGAAACCGGACCTGGTCAAGGCCCGCTTCGCCCGCGCCCTGTTCCGGGCCAACCAGCACGATTACCCGGCGGCCCTGCATGAACTGCGGGAAGTGCTCAAGCAGAGCGAGCCGGGCGGACCGCAGGCGAAGGTCTGCATCCAGGCGATCAAAGACATCATGGACCGCAGCGCTCCCGGCGCCGCCATGGGCTGGGAGCGGGTTTCGTCGGGACCTGTCGAAGTCGGTTATGCGACCTCGGTCCTGGTCAAAGACCTGCCCGGCATGGGCGGGCGCCGACGCGAGGACGAGTGGCAGGACATCTTGCCCCGGTTCCGCGAGATTCAGAATTTCATCGATCGCGAGAACCTGCCACAAGCGGTCGACGGGCTGATGAAGCTGATCCATGAGCACCCGGCAGTGCCGCACGCCACCACCAATCCCGACCATTACTACACGCCGCACGGCCACACCACGCTGGCGCCCAGCTATCTGCCCCAGGCCCACACCTTGCTGGCCAATTGTTACCTGCGCATGGGCCGCCTGGAAGACGCGCGGGTCAATTTCCAGACGGCCATCAAGCTGCACGAAGCGGCCGCCGAGCCCAAGAGCGGCTTGGCCTACGTGTTCGCCCTGCAGGGCAAGCGTCTGCCGGAAGCCCTGCAACTGGCCGATGCCGCCATCGCCGCCGAAGCCGACCGCGCCGACTTTCACCACACGCGCGGCTGGGTGATGTTCCGCATGGGCGAGGTCGAGAAAGCTGTCGACTCATTGCAGCGCGCCCTGAATCTCGACCCGAACCACAAGCTCGCCCGCTACAACCTCGGTCTGGCGCAGTACCACGCGGGTCGGCTCAAGGAAGCGCTCGCATGCCTGGAAGCGGTCTTGATGAAAGAACCCGACAATGAGAAGGCGGCGCTCTTCCGCGCGCTGACTCTGGCCAAGCTCGGCGAGCAGAGCCGCGCCGTCACGGCGCTGGAAGATCTCGAGAAGAAACTGCCTCCGGAGGACGTCACCGCCAAGGTGGTCGAGCGCCTCAAGAGTCGCTTCAAGCTCGCCATCGAACGGCAGATGGCCCTGCCCGTGCCGGCGCTGAAACACCCCGCCAACCTGGAACCGTTGTTGGCCAAGGCCCGCGTCTATCGCCAGCAGGGCCTGGTCAATCGCGCCAAGGAACTGTATCTCGAGTGTCAACGCTTGATCCCGACGGCATTTGCGCCGTATTACGAACTCGGTGCGCTCTATGCCGAAAACGGCTTGCACCGACCGGCGATCCGCATCTGGGAACAGGCGCTCAAACTGAACCCAAACGACTTCAATCTGCAGCTCAGTTTCGGCAAAATCTACCACCATCTGCGTGATCGGCAGCAGGCAACCGAGTATTTCGCCCGGGCGCAGGCGCTCAACCCGACGCACCCGGACGCGTTCTACTACCTGGGATTGCTCGCGTTCGAGCAGAATCAGTATCTGCAAGCCGAGAGTTACGCACGCGCCGCCCTGCGCGTCAATACAAAATACATGAAGGCCCGCGCACTGCTGGGCGTGTCGTTGATCCACCGGCGTCTGTATCGCAAGGCCCGCGACGAGTTCGAACATCTGTACGCGAAGGCCCCGCCGGGCAGCTCGATCCAACGGCTCGCGCGCAAGAAGTTGTGGGAGCTGGCGAAACTGATGCAACCCAATGGATTGCCCTCGGATGGCCATCTGCAGCAGGTTGTCGCCGCGATGGAGGACAAAGAGAAACAGGCCGCCGCGGCCCGCATCACGCCCAACGAGATCGTCACCGCCGGTCCGCCACAAGCGGGTGGTCGCCTGTCGGAGCAGGAGAAGCTGTCGCTGCTCAAAGAGATTGGCTCGTTCAAGAATGCCAAAACCTTCTACTCGGTCAACGCGCCGCCGCCACCCCCGAGCAACCTCCGCTTGCAGACCTTGAAACGGGCCCGCCCCGACGACCCGGCCGACGACAAGCTGCGTGACGCTCTCGGACTGGTCGAGCGCGGTTTCCTCGACCAGGGCCTGGCGATGATGATCGACGCGCGCCGCATCTCAGAAAACAACCTCGAACTGCTGTTCTCGCTCGGCTATCTGCACACGCTGCGCGGCAATTTCGGCGATGCCTTCCATGCGTTTGCCGTCGCGGCCGAGCGGTTCCCGGCCGATCCGCTGCCGGCCATCGCCCTGGGCAATCTCTACTGGTTGGGCGGACACGCCGAGAACGCCGCCAAATCGTGGCAACGCGCAGCCGGCAAGACCGTGCAGATCCACAAGGAACTCAACGTGCTGGCCCGCTCCGAGAAAGTCTGGCAAAAGATGTTGTCGGTCAACCCGACCGATCCCGACGCTCACTCGCAGA
>CAZADH010000017.1:8362-22319 GCA_964483805.1 uncultured bacterium | reverse complement strand
GTTCTCGGGCCGTGCGCCGGAAGCGATCGCCGAGTTCGAAGGTGTGTTGCGCCTTGCCCCTGAACGGCGCGAGCACCGGTTCTACGTCGCCGAAGCACAGGCCCAGCGGTATTTCGTCGCCAACAACGAAGCGCTCAAGAAACAGGCCAAGGCGATTCTCGACGATCTGAACCGCCAGTCGCCGCCGTTCCCGCATGCAGCGAACCTGCTGGCTTACTTACAAAGGATGTAACAATGCAATGCATTGTAAATAAGACGGACCGACGGCGGCCGACCCTTTTGCTGGTCGCCATTCTCCTGTTCGTCGGCGCCGTCGTTCCGGTGGCGGCGGCCAGCCCCGGCACGGGCAGCAGCGTTCCCAACACGTTGGCCCTGCCCAATCTCGATGATTTCGTGGTGTTCTCGACGCCGGGCAACCCGATCGTGGTGGCCACCGCCGGTTCGCAACTGTGGCCGGAGCGGCCGCGCCACGCCCTCAACGACGACGGCCAGATCGGATTCTTCTCGGCGGCGACGGCCGACCGGATCGCCTGGGGCCGCATTCTCGTCGGCCTGCGCTACAAGTTCCGCACGCTGGGTTCGCGCTTCGGCGCTGCCTTCGCGAACGGTGACGAGGGGTTTGTCCACACCTACCAGGTCGGGGTGAACTACCTGGGGCAGTGGGCCGAGTGGTCGGCGCTGCTGCCGGTGCACGAATACGCGCTGTCGGCGCCGCGCACCTACGGCACCCCGAGCCACAGCGAAACCGGCCTGGGCGACATGAAACTGGGTCTCAAGTTCACCTATCTGCCCGACAAATCGTATTACCGCTGGGCTTACGGTGCGGTCGTGTCGGCAACCACCGGCAACGCTGACAAGATGCGGCCGGCCGGCCCGAAAGACGACGGTGAACTGAAATTGTTCGGCGCGGTGACCACGCGCGAGACCGACAACGCCACATTGAACGTCGAGTTGGGCGCGGTTCTGACCGCAAAGGGCGATGCCAATCGGGCACTCTATCGGTTCGGCCTCGCCTACGAGGCCGGCCAGTACACGTCGTTGATCGGCGAGTTTGCCGGTGAGGTCTTGACCGGCGACGACAAGGATTCGCTCGACATGGTCATCGGTATGCGGGTTACGCCGTCGTCGACCTTCGTCATGGAACTGTCATACACCAAGATGCTGCGCACCTACCGTGAATACGGGTATGACGACGAGTGGTCGTTCGGGGTGACCGAGCGCTGGTAGGCGACCCTCGGCGCGGTCATTGCTGCGCCTGCGCGCCCCCGCTGTGTACCCGCCGAACGCAGGGCAACTAGGGACGCGAGAAAGTCCCCTGTCCTGGCGGGAAGAAATCCGCACCCGCCCGCACACGATGGGCGTAAGGGGGGCAGGTGCCCATGCCGGCACACGCCAAGTGCGCTGGCCGCCGCGAGGGCGGCCCGACGGAAACACCGCAAACCTCGAAACGGCATCAATCTTGCTTCCATGAACACACGGGGGGAGCCACTCTCTTCACGCCGAGCGCTGCACGACGCCGGCGTGGTCGTTGCTGCTCGCGTCTCTACCGTTGGGGGGGTCAGGAACAACCCACCGCGCCAACCGGCCGTGGCCGGCCGCTTGGCCGATCGAGACAGGAGCAACCGCTATGGCGACGGCAACATACCCCAATGCTCGGTCGAACGCGGCCGCGGTGCCGAGCAGCGACCGTTCGGCGACGGTGCTCGCCCTGGTGTGCAGCCTCTCGCGAACACTTCTGCAAGCCACACACGAGAGGCTTGCCGACGCGATCAAGGAGGCACTCGGAACCATCGGCCAGTTCTTGCAGGTCGATTACTCTTACCTGTACCTGTACTCCGACGATGGAACCCGCATCGACCGCTCCTTTGAATGGAGCGCCTCGGGCAACCGGGTCCGCAAAGGCCGCGTTACCGGCATGCGCCTGGGCTCGTTCAACTGGTCACGCCGCTGCATCGGCCGAGGCGGTCCGATCGTCTTGGCGTCGCTCGACGATCTGCCGGCGTGGGCACGATCGGAGCGGCTGCTGTGGCGGTGTCTCGGCACGACGGCGATGCTGGCCAATCCACTGATCCACCACGGGCGGGTCATCGGCTACTTCGGGCTCGACTCCCATTCGGGGCCGCGTCTGTGGTCGAACGAGGAGATCGAGTTGTCGCAGGTCATCGCCGGGCTTTTTGCCAACGCACTGTACCGGTATTGCGCCGAGAGCCAGATCCGGGAAGCCCAGGACACGGAACTGCGCATTGCCGCCGACATTCAGAGTTCGCTGCTGACCCCGACGAACGTGCCGTCCGAGCTGCCGGTGCGCCTCGGGTTCGTATCACATCCGTCGTTGCTCGTGGACGGCGACTTCATGGATTTTTTCTACAGCACCGATTCCGGGCTCGATCTGATCATGGGGGACGCTATGGGCAAGGGCGTTCCCGCGGCCCTGATGGGAGCCGCGACGCGCATCGCTTTCTTGCGCGCCCGCGCGGAACTGGCCGAATGCGGGCGGGGCGCCACGAGCACGCCGGGCGACGTGGTGACGCGGGTCTTGGGCGAAATCGGCCCGCAACTGGCCGGGATGTCGGCGTTCATCACGCTGGCGTTCATCCGGGTGCAACCGGGGCTGCGGCGCCTTCAGATTCTCAACGCCGGGCATCCGCCCCTGCTCCTGCGCCGGCATCGGCGGCACGAGATCGTCAAGTTCCCGTCGCAGATCCCGCCGATCGGGCTGATGACCGAGGCGATGATCCGGTGGCACGAGGTCGGTTACGAACCGGGAGATCTCTTATTCGCCTGCTCCGACGGCCTGCCCGAGGCGCGCAACGCGACGGGAGATTTCTACGGTGACGAACGCGTGCACGACTTCGTGCGCGACTCGATCGATCTCGACCCCCAGTGCATGGCCGACCGGCTCTTCGGTAACGTGCGCACGTTTCTGAGCGCACGAAAACCGCAGGACGACCTGTCGTGCCTGGTGGTGATGTTCCCGTGACGTGACCCGGCGGTTCCCCTGCCGCGAGCGTTGGTGTATCGTGAGGCACCATGCAACGACAACGGCCAGCTTCTGCCACGAACGGGGTCACGACCCTCTTTGCCTGGTTCCGCCAGGTGGTCGCCCAACACCTGCCCGAGAATGCCGTCCGTCGGCAGGCCAGCGGTCCGCGCGAGGTGTTGACCGCGATCGGCGTGCCAAACGAACGCTATCCCTGGCTCGACGCGATCGACGATCGCGAGATCGCAATACGAGAGCAAGATGGTGTATTGCTGCCTGACCTGCAACACGCCCCGCGGGCGAAGCGGCGCGCCGCCGGCCAGTATTTCACTCCCGAACCGTTTGTGACCGCCCTGGCGGCGCAACTCGGCCTGGTCGACGACGTGGCGGCAACGACACCCCATCGGGAGCGATCGTCGCACCGCGGCACACCCGCCCGTCGGCAGGCCGTGCTCGACCCGGCCTGCGGCGACGGCGGGTTCCTCGTCCCGTTGGTGCGGCGCGGTCTGGCCCAGGGCGGTGACCATTCGTTGCGGTGGTTGTCTGGGTTTGACATCGACGGCGAGGCGCTGCTGGTCTGCCTGGGTCGCCTGATCGCTCTTGCCGGCGGCTGGTCTGCTCCCGGTCCCGACCTGCAGCAACGCGATTTCTTGCGCGATCTGCCCGAACCAGGCCGCTTCGCGCTGGTCGTGGGCAACCCGCCATACCGCGTCAATCTTCCCGAGGAACAGCGGCGCGAACTGGTCGCCCGCTACGTGACCAGCGAGGGCGAAAAAGATCTCTACACCTTCTTTCTCGAGGGCGGTTGCCGCGCGCTCGCTCCGGGCGGGCGCATGGTCCTGCTCACCAGTCACACCTGGCTGGTCAACCATCAGTGCGGCAAGATCCGCCGGTATCTGTTCGCCGACCACCGGGTCGAGGCGTTGTTCTTCCTGCCTTACCGGTTTTTCGCCGATGCGCCGGGGGTCATGCCGGTCGTGACCGTGGTGCGACGCGAGACCGCACAGGGCGACATTGCCATACACAGTGCATACGATAGCAATACCTGTTCTTTCGCCGTGCACCGCAGCCTGAGCGGCGCTCTGGTGCAGGATTCTGCGGGCTCACCAGACCAGCGGACCCCGCAGGCCCCGGTCGCCGCCCTCGCGGCGGCCCTGCTGCCCGCGGCGGTGGCTTCGGCCTTTGCTGCCATGGAAGCCCACCGGGTTTGCCTCGGATCGGTAGCCAAGATCGGCGTCGGCATCCAGGAATCGCTGCGCACTGGCGAAGACGGGCGCCGCAGCGTCTTCGTCGCCGACCGACGCGTCACCCCGCGCCACCGTCCGGTTCTGCGCGGCCGCGAGGTGGTTCCCTTCGGCATCCGCTGGGACGGCAAGTTCATCGATTACGGCGACCACCTGGCCTACCGCGGCGACCCGCTGGTCTGGGCCGGCCCCAAGTTACTCTACCAGAACATCCGCAACGAGACGCTGCCGACGCGGCTGGTCGTAGCCCACGACGAGAGCGGTTTCGTGGCAAAGAACAGCCTGTCATACATTGTCAACACAAACGAACCCTATTCGCTGTGGGCACTGCTCGGCCTGCTCAACAGCCGTCTGGTCAATCTCTGGTTCAGGCAGCGGCACCTGAGCTTTCACGTGACCGTGACAGCGGTGCGAACGATCCCATTGCCGCCGGCGCACGCGACGGCAGCTCTCGCACGTGTGGCCGACCAGGCCCGCCATCTGGCCGCCCTGGTCGCCCGCCAAGCCACACCCACAGCGGCCGACCTCGCTGTCCTGGAGCGAGCGGTGTTTCTCGCCTACTTCGGGCCCGGTACCCCAGAAAACTCGGTCATTGACGAGGTTTTTCAACAGTGGCTTGATTTGCCGCAGGTGTTGTGCTAGATTTCCGTCGCTTGTTAGCAGTCAAACTTGGCGAGTGCTAAGAGGAGCCAAACCCATGCCCACGTATGATTACCGATGCAGGTCTTGCCAGCAACACTTTGAAGCCTTTCACAGTATGACGTGCACCGATCCCCAGATCTGCCCCAACTGCGGTGCTGAAGGTCAGCGCATGCTGTCGGCGAGTTCGGTCATCTTCAAGGGTTCCGGTTTCTATACCACCGAGTATCGCGACAGCGGTTATCTCGAAGCAAAACGCAGAGACAGCGATTCGTCATCCTCGTCGTCGTCATCGACGAAGTCGTCGAGTTCGACGAGCACCACCGACTCGTCCAGCCCGTCCGGCAGCACTGGCGGAACCGGCGGTTCGTCCGGATCGTCGGGCGGTTCGAGTGGGTCCAGTGGCTCGAGCGGTTCGAGCGGCTCGTCCGGTTCTTCAGGGTCATCGGGTTCGTCGGGGTCGTCCGGTTCGGGCAGCTCGGCGAAGGCAGCCACCGCAACAGCGTAAGCGCTCCCGACAGCAGAGTCTTCGTCGGTATTCCGCTCGGGAAGCGGCGATCCGAGGGAGTTCGCTGCGCACCGGTGCCGTCATGCAGGGCGATCCCAGGCGCGATGGTTGACCGACCGCGACCCCCGCACCCGAGCGCACGGATGCGCGAAGTGGGCGTTTGCCGCTCTGGCTACGGAGCTCTGTCAGCGGCAGTTGGTGAGAGCGTTCACCGCGGGGACCCCGTTGATCACGGTCTTGAACAGCGATTTCTCGGCCAAATTGAGAGGTGCGCCTTGACTCCAGCGCCGACACCCCCTACTGTTGCCGGAGCAGCCGTGACTCCGAACGCATATCGTTGTCGGGGGCGGGGGCAAGTCGAACACGGGGAGGTCGGACATGGCCGAGAAAGTGGTTCTTGCATACAGTGGCGGACTCGATACGTCGGTGATTCTCAAGTGGCTGGTCAACAAGGGTTACGAGGTCATCGCCTACGTCGGTGACGTCGGACAGCGCGAGGATTTCGCCGAGGTCGAGCGCAAAGCCAAGGCCACCGGCGCGAGCAAGACCATCGTGCGCGACCTGCGCCGCGAGTTCGTCACCGACTATATCTTCCCCGCACTTTGGGGCAACGCCATTTACGAGGGCCGCTACCTGCTGGGCACCTCGCTCGCACGCCCGGTGATCGCCAAGGCGCAGGTCGAGATCGCCCACGAAGAGAAGGCGGTCGCGGTCGCGCACGGCGCCACCGGCAAGGGCAACGACCAGGTCCGCTTCGAACTGACGTTCGCTGCGCTCGATCCGCGTCTGCAGGTGATCGCGCCCTGGAAGGATCGCGAGTTCCTCGCCACGTTCGCCGGCCGGTCCGACATGATCAAGTATGCCGAGCAGCACAATATTCCGGTCAAGGCCTCGCGCGACAAACCGTACAGCGAGGACGACAACCTGATGCACATCAGCCACGAGGCGGGCATTCTCGAAGACCCGATGTATTGCCCGCCCGAGGCACTGTTTGCCCGCACCTGCACCCCCTGGGATGGCCCGGGCACGCCCGACGACATCGAGATCCATTTCCGGGATGGTGTGCCGGCGCGCGTGGTCAACCGCACCGACGGCCGCTCGATCGAAGGCGCGCTGCCGATTTTCGAGTTCCTCAACGAGATCGGCTCCAAGCACGGGATCGGCCGGGTCGACATGGTCGAGAACCGCTTCGTCGGGATCAAGTCGCGCGGCGTCTACGAGACCCCCGGCGCCACCATTCTCTGGACCGCCCACCGCGACCTCGAAGCGCTGGCGATGGACAAAGAAGTGATGCGCCTGCGCGACATGCTCTCACCGAAGTTCTCGGAGATCATCTACAACGGCTTCTGGTTCAGCCCCGAGATGGACTTCCTGATGTCGGCATTCGCCAAGGCGCAAGAGGCGATCGACGGCAAGGTCGTGTTGCGGCTGTGCCGCGGCAACGTGTGCGTGATCGGCCGCGAATCACCGACCTCGCTGTACGATCCGGAAGTTGCGAGCATGGAGAAACAGGGCAACTACGATCCGGTCGACGCCCAGGGCTTCATCCGCATCAACGCGCTGCGACTGCGGGCGCATCACGCGGTATTGCGCAACCAGCGGCCCTACGACTGGCGCAAGCGCCGCTGAGCGCGCGATGAAGATCTGGGAGAAGGGTTACGCACTCGACACGCTGATCGAGAGTTTCACCGTCGGCAACGACCATCTGGTCGACGTCGAGTTGTTGCCCTACGACTGTGAGGCGTCGGCGGCGCACGCGCGCATGCTCGGGCGCGCCGGCGTCCTCACGGCGGCCGAGGTCGCGGCGTTGGAGCGTGAACTGGCATCGATCGGCGAACAGGCGCGCCGCGGCGAGCATCAGATTCCGCGCCAACTCGAAGACTGCCACACCTACCTCGAGTCGCTGCTGACCGAGCGACTGGGTGAACTGGGTCGCAAGATCCACACCGCGCGGTCGCGCAACGATCAGGTGCTGACGGCGCTGCGTCTGCTCTACCGCGAGCGCTGCCGCGAGCTTCTCGCCGCTCTCGACGACGTCGGCGACGCACTGCGACAACTCGCTGCACGTTGTATTGACGTGCCGCTGCCGGGTTACACCCACATGCGCAAAGCGATGCCCTCGTCGGTGTCGCTCTGGGCCGGCGCTTTCGCCGATGCGCTCGCCGACGACCGCACGTGGCTGCAGGGTGTCGCCACCCTCGTCGATCAGTGTCCGGCCGGGACTGGTGCCGGTTTCGGCGTGCCCCTCGCCGTCGACCGGGCCGGCATCGCCGCCGATCTCGGTTTTGCCCGGGTCCAGGAAAACCCCGTGCACGTACAGCTCACCCGCGGCAAGTTCGAGGCGGCGCTGCTGGGCGTGGTCAGCGGCATTCTGCTCGATCTCAACCGGTTGGCCACTGATCTGATTCTGTTCTCGATGCCAGAGTTCGGTTATTTCAGGTTGCCCGACCGGTTCTGTACCGGCAGTTCGATCATGCCGCAGAAAAAGAACCCCGACGTGCTCGAGCTTTTGCGAGCGCGGGTCCACGAAGGCTTCTCGCTCGAGGCGCGAGTGAAGGCGCTGACGGTCAGCCTGCCGACCGGGTATAACCGCGACCTGCAACTGACCAAGGAACCGACCCTGCAGGGGTTGACGCTCGGCCTCTCGTGCCTTGCCGTGACCGCACACCTGTTGCGCGGTCTCGAGGTCGACGCCGACCGCTGTCGCGCCGCCATGACGCCGGAACTTTTTGCAACACATCGTGCATACGAACTGGTGGCCGGCGGCATGCCGTTTCGCGATGCCTACCGGCAGGTTGCGGCCGAATTGGCCCGCGAGGCGGGCACCAGCAAACCAGGCACCCTGCCCGACGACTGACCACGCATGTATGTTGTATGTTTCGAAAGGGACCGGAACGTCATCCTCCCCTTGGCTCGACGCCTGCATGGACCGCTATCTCTTCGCGATTCTGGGCGTATTCATGCTGGCCGGCTGGGTCGCCGCCGAGACGCTCGCTCCCTGGCGCGATCTGGTGCCTTGGCTGCTGGCCACCATCATGGTCGCCACGTCGCTGCGGGCCAGCGTCGCCGATCTGGCGAGGGTGACCCGGCGACCGGGGACGATCCTGTTCATCCTCGCCGTGTTGCACCTGGCGCAACCGCTGCTGGCACGACTGGCCGGGGTGGCGGGTTTTGCCGACCAGCCCGATATCATCGCCGGACTGGTGTTAACCGCAGCAATACCGATCGGGGTGACCTCGGTGGTCTGGACCGGCCTGGCACGTGGCGACGTCGCGCTGGCGCTGACCGCACTGACCATCGACACCTTGCTGTCGCCCCTGGTGTTGCCGGGGGTGCTGACCCTCTTCGCCGGAGCGGAGGTCGAGTTTGACGCCAACCGCCTGATGGTCGACCTGCTGTGGATGGTGGTGGCGCCCACGGTTTTGGGTATCTGGCTGCACGAGCGCACCGACGGCCGGATCGCCGACCGCGTGCAGGGATGGGCAGGGCCGGCCGCGAAACTCGCGCTCGGAGCCGTGCTCGCGATCAACATCGCCAATTCGCGCCACGCGCTGGCGGCTCTTTCGTTCCCGTTTTGGCGACTGTTGCTGACCGTGCTAACCCTGGTGCTTGCCGGTTACCTCGGCGGCGCTCTGTTGGCGCGGGCAATCGGCTTGCCGCACGGTGCCATGATCGCGGTCGCCAACGCCGCAGGTCTGCGCAATATCAGTGCCGGCATCGTCATCTGCATGCGGGCTTTCCCCCCGCTCACCGCGCTGCCGGTGCTGCTCGGCGTCTTCTGCCAGCAACCGGTGGCGGCGTTGGTGCGGCATCTGTCTGCCAACGAAGCGCCCGCTGAGGGTGCCCGCGGCGCTTCGCGCAATAGCCCGAGAGGCAATTCCGGGTGACAGTCTGTCGCATTCCCGTCGAGGCCGATGGACTGATCTCCGCCAGCGAGCCGGCCGGTTTTCCGACGCCTGTTCCGACAATCGTGCTAGACTGTGGGTGGCGGTTGAGAGAAGATTGACGAAAGGATGATTCGGTATGGATGCTCTGCGCACCATTGTTCGTTCTGGCGACGACGAGGTCACCATCAAGTTGCCGGCACAGTTGGCCCGACGCCTCCTGGAGGTTATCGTCTTGCCGCTCGAGGGCGGACAATCACCGACCCGTCGCAGTTTCCTCGACACCGTGATCAGTGTTCCGAACTTCGTCATGCCGTCGCGGCTCGAAAGAAATGCCCGGTAAAGCATTCGTCGATTCGAACATCTGGATCTACGCGAAGTTTGCGACGCAGGATCTGCGCAAGCATCGCCTGGCGCGACAACTATTGAGCGAGTCCCAAGACGATTTGGTGATCAGCACCCAGGTGGTCGCGGAAGTCGCGAATGTCATGTTCCGATTGCAACAATCGGCGGCCACGGTTCGCGAAGAGATCGAGCGACTGATGGCCGATATTGCTCCTGTATTGATCACCGCAGACACTCTGCGTCGGGCACTCGAAATCAAGCAACGATATCAATTGTCGTTGTTTGACTCCCAAATCGTCGCCTCTGCAATCGAAAATGGATGCGACGTTTTGTGGACCGAAGATCTGTCGCATGCGCAACAGTTTGAGGGATCCCTGGAAGTCGTGAACCCGTTCCGGGAACTGTGACCCCGGCACGCTGGGAGATCACCTCCGCAAACGCACAGATACCTGTTTGCACCGCGCATCGAACCCTGGCCAATCGGCCATCTCGTCGAGAACACCCACCAAACCCATCGACAGGAGCACCCATCCATGCGACCACGCGCAATCGTCCTTCTGATCGCCCTGCTGTGCTGCATCGCACCCACTTTCGCGGAAGCACCGGCCACCGCGTCGGCAACACGGCACCCCATCGATGTCACCGTCGATCGCTTGCTGGAAGAGGACCAGAGCACGCACGGGCAGATCCGGGCGTTCGGCAAGGGGTGTGAGCTGTGGGATCAGGAACTGAACCGGGCCTACGCCGAGACCATGCAGTTGTTGGGAAAGAACGAGCCCGCCCGGAAGGCACTCAAGGAGGCCCAGCGCGCCTGGCTGGCCTTTCGCGACAAGGAGTACGCAGCCCTCGCCGCAATCTACGAGACCAAGGACGGCACCATGTACCGGCCCATGCAGGTCGCCGACCGCATGGAGATCGTCAAAGCCCGCGCCCAACAGCTCGCCGGAACCGCCTCGCTTCTGAAAGACTGAACGTCATACATCGTATTTTTCGCGCACGGCGAAGCCACGATGATCCTGTGGCCAGATCCAAATGCTGATTGGTCGCCGCGACATCGAAGCTGACAAGCGTTGCACCGCGTCATACAATATCTGCATCCGCCTGTGAGCCTGCGCCGAAAGGAGGCACTGCCGTGAAGCTGTTGCTGGCCTCCGTGTTTCGGCCGTTCGGGGTCGACGACGAGTTCAACCGGCGCGAGAACGTGCTCGAGCAGATGCACAACTCGATCACGCGCGCCCAGGGCGTGTTCTCGATTCATGCGCACAACCGCAGTTTTGGGCTGACCCTGCTGGCCGAGAACATCCGGGTGCCGACCACGGTGCTCGACTTTCCGACCCTCGATGAGTTCAAGGCTGAGGTGGCCCGCGGCTACACCCACGTCGGCATCTCGTTCATCGCTTCGAGCGTCGGCAAGGCCGCGGTCATGGCCAAACACGTCCGCGCCTGTCATCCCCAGGTCACGATCTATCTGGGCGGCCACGGGGCCCAGATCGCCGACATCGAAAAGCACGTGCCGTGCGACGGGGTGTGCCGCATGGAGGGTATCGCCTGGCTGCGCGAGCGGTTCGACGAGAATGCGACGGCCCCGATCGTGCATCCGGCCATGCCGATGGAGTTCTGGCGCAAGATCATGGGCGTGCCGATGGTGCCGAAGAAGGCGATGATCATCCCCGGGGTGGGCTGCGTGAACGGGTGTGATTTTTGCAGTACAACGCATTACTTTCAGGGCTATCGACCGTTCTTCAAGTCGACGGCGGATCTGTTCGCGGCGATGGTGCGAATCGCTGATACGTTGGGCGTCAACGACTTCTGGGTGCTCGACGAGAACTTTCTCGAAAACGAGCAGCGGGTACGCGAGCTGATTGACCTGATGGAGCGGCACCAGCGCTTCTTCTGCCTCGATCTGTTTGCGTCACTGCGGGCGGCCAGCCGGTTTTCGGCCCGCGACCTGGTGCGCCTGGGGGCGCAGTTCATCTGGATCGGCATCGAGAGCAAGCGCCCGCTCTACCCCAAGACCGTGGGCGTCGATGCGCCAGCGTTGTTCGGCGATCTGCGCCGGCACGGCATCTCGTTGCTGGCCTCGACGATTCTGTTTCTGGAGCACCACGATCGAGCGGCCCTCTTCGCCGACGTCGATTACACGATTGCTCTGCAACCCGATTTCACGCAGTTCATCACGCTGGCGCCGGTGCCGGGCACGCGGCTGCACCAGCGACTGACCGAGACGGGGCGGATCATCGAGGAGATCCCGATGGTCGAGCGGCACGGCCAGGGGCGCATCTGGTTCCGCCACCCGCACTTCACACCCGACCAGACCAAAGCGGTCATCGACGAGGCGTTCGCGCGCGAGGCTGCGGCGTTGGGCCCGAGCCTCATGCGCTATGCGCGCACGAAGCTCACCGGCTACCAGACGATCAAAGCGATGAACGACCCAGCATTGGCGGTCAGGCTGGCGCAGGCCCGGCAGTTTGCCCTCGAAATGCGCCCGCTCTTGTACTCGTGCGAGCGTCTGGCGCCGACACCACGGATCGCGGCCCTGGCCCGGCGCCTGCGCGCCGACTACGCGGCCGAGTTCGGCCCCCTGGCGGTCGGCGAAGTGGCCGCCACCGGCATCGTCCACCTGCTGGCGCGCATCGAACAGAGACGTTTACAACGTAAATACGTCGCCCATCAGCCACAGACGTTCGTCGATCGTTATCGGCAATAGCACGGCCGGTCTGCTATAATACCGGTCACGACTTCCGCCAGCGATTCAGCGACAACAAACGAGACCATGGTCGACCGCGACACCATTCTTTCGGCCCTGCACGGCACCGACGACGACCGGCGCCGGGCGGCGCTGCGCAGCATTGTCGTCAGTCGGTCGTTCGAGCTGGCCGACGACATACGACGTATGGCTGTTGTCCAGGGGCAGACCCCGACGGGCTTGCTGGCAGTGCAGGCGTGGCACGATTTGCGGGCGGCTTACGCCCACGCGCAGGTGCGGCAGTGGCTCAAAGAACTGGGCAGCGACTCGGCGACGCAGCGGACCCCGGCGCTCGAGAAACTGGCCGGGGCGGGCCGCGAGGCCTGGGTGGCCGCCTGCCAGGTTTTGCGCGAGCACCCACTACCATCGGCCGCCCGCCGCCTGCTCGCCTGGATGGCCGACGAGGTGCCGATGGTGCGCCGGGCCGCGGCCTTCGCCGCACCGCACCAGACCACGACGCGGTGGTCGTTGCTGCCGGGGCTGTTTGCGCTGTTGAGCGACCCCGACCCACTCGTGCGGGAGCGCGCCTGGATCTCGATCAACGAGATCGACATTGCCGACCGCAACCACGACCTCGAACAACTGTTCACCACCGGTGAGCCCTGGGCCATGACCGCCGTCGCCCCGTATCTGCCGGTACTCGCCCACCCCGACCTCTCGCCGCTGCTGGCCCGCTTGACCGCGCACCCGATCGGCGCGGTGCAGACCGGAGCGGCCGGGGCCCGCCGCCGGCTCGTCATCGAGGATGCGGCGCGCCGACGCACCACCGAGCCGCCAGTCGTGCCCGAGGAGGTACCCCAGGTTCCGACCGACATCGAGGTCACCGGCCCGGCGGTCCCCGACAGCGAACGCGGGTGGCAGATCATCGACCTGGTTGCGGCCGCCGAGGAAACGGCCCGGCCGATCGTCGAGTTGAGCCTGACCTCGATGGTGGCAACGATGCCGACCGCACCAGTGGTGAGCGAGGCCGACGTCGGCGCTGCCAACGCAACCGACGTGGCCATCGACCTCGACATCGACGCGACGGCACCCGATGCTGGCACCCCACCTCCCGCTCCGGTTGCACCTCCTCCCATGTCCCCGTCCGCGACTACCCCCGCGGCTGCCCCCGGCGTCGCGACACCGTCGCGACCTGTGGCGGTTGCAGCGGCCGCGGCGCAACCTGCAACGACGCAAGCAACGGCAGCGTCAATACAAAAGGTTACGACTGTTACGACCACCGTTACGACACCGCCGGCAGCCGCCCTATCAACAGTACTAACTTCGGCGGGTGCGGCGGAAGCGGTTCCGGTGATTGCCGGGGCCGCAGCGGCCGGCATCGAACCCCCCGTTGCCCCCGATGGTGCCGAGGTCCCGGCGCTGGGGCAACCGACCACCGATCTTCTCGGGGTCGACGCGGCCGACGTGCCCCTCGGTTCGCCGGCCCTCGACGAAACCGAGGTTCTTGGCGCCGAGACCGCCACTTTCGAACTCGACATGGGCAAGGAACCGGATTATTCGGCCATGGATCTGGCGAAAGAGGCCCTGCAGGAAGCGGTGCCCCTCGGCGCCGCCACCCTGACCGACGCCATCGAGATCACGGTGATCGACGGCGCCGAGCCCGCGAACGTG
>CAZADH010000017.1:0-8352 GCA_964483805.1 uncultured bacterium | reverse complement strand
CGCCACCGCTGTCGGTGGCGATGTCATCGGCTTGGCGCGGTCGCCGGCCGACGAGGCGATCATCAGCGAGTTTCCGACGTTTCTCGCCACACCGTATGCGGCGCTGTTTGTGCCGGCCCCGGCCGAGGCCCACATCGAGACCCTGCGCACCGCACTGGGCAACCTGTTGATCTTCTTGAACCTGACTTTCCTTCAGAGCTATTTGTTCTTCGGCACCCGCGCCACGAACATGGACAAGTTCGTCAGCGAACTGCTGCAAGCGGGACTGGTTCCCGAAAATCCGGTGGCCAGCATCAACCGTCTGTCGCTGCCGTTGCGTGGGGTCGGGCACCGCAACTTCTTCACATTTGCCTTGGCACGCTTGATGGGCGCCGACAACGACCTCAATCCCTTGCTGCCGATACGCGAACTGTGGGAGTATCTTGTCAATCCGGAAGGACCCTTCGATGAAACGCTCCCCATCGCGCAAAATGGCTTTGGCAGCATTCTCGGCATGGTCAAAGCCATGCACGAGAACCCCTTGGTTTTCCGCGTGCCCAATAAACGGCCCCCGGTCTACGCCGATCTTTCCGGACCCAAGGCCACGGTTCTGCCCGAATCGGCCTGGCCCGAGATCGACCTTCCCGAGGGCGAACTGGTCGTACTCGGCCGCGACCGCAGCGAGGCGCTTGGCCTGTGGCCCTTCTTCACCCCGACGAACAAGGGCATCGCCCTGGTCGAACCGACGCCGGAACAGCTCAGCGAACTGTTGTCGCGACTGGAGTTGGCGCCGGGTTGAGCGGTGGCGCACCGCCGCACGCGTCAGCGTCGTCTTGCTCCTGTTCTGCCTGCCCGTCTGGTTACACGCACAGGTTCCCGACCCGCTGCAACGTTTCTTCGAGCAACCGGCCGCCTCGGTGACGCTGATCCCGGACATGCCGCCGGTGTCGGCTCCGGAACGCACACCGGTGGCACCCGAGGTCCACAACCAGGGGGTGGCCCACAACAACGACGGGTTGGCGGCCATGCAGCGCTCGGATCCGACGGCCGCCATCGCCAGTTTTCGCCAGGCCGTGCAGTGCAATCCGGGCGAGATCGCCTTCCGCCACAACCTGGCACTGGCTCTCAAGCGATCGGGCAATGCCGCCGAAGCGCTGACCGCATGGCGCGAGGTCATGGGTCTCGCCCCGACCGACCCGCAGGCGCCGTATAGCGCCGGGCTCGTCTTGCTCAACCAGTTGCACCGGCCGCAAGAGGCGGTCGCCTACTTCCGCCTGGCGCTGCAACTGAATCCGGCCGATCACATTGCCGCCGTCAACCTGGCCGAGGCCTATCAGAAGCTGGGCATGCGCCAGCAGGCCATCGATCTGCTCAAGCAGCATGCGCATCTCGTGAGCAACGACGGCTATCCGCTTTGCCTGTTGGGCAACCTGTTGTGCGAAACCGATCAGTATCCGGAAGCGATCCGGGCCTTGACCAGCGCCAGCCAGCTCGACAACGAGGGCTTTGCCCACGAGGCCTTGATCCGGGCCCGTTTCCACGGGGGCCAACTGGCCGGGCTCGCCGACCTGTGCCGAGCCGTATTGGGGCGGTTCACCCGTCTACAGAACCGCAAAGCAATCGAACATATTTACGCTGTATTGTCGCCCCAGCAGTATCGCCTCACCGAGACCCTGGCATTGACCATGAACCAACCCGATGCGGTCACCGATCTGAGCATCAGCGTTCGTCTGTTGCCGAGCTTCGAGCGGCATCAACGGGTCAAGTTAGCCGACATCGCGTTGGTGACCCCGACAGGAGCCCGCCGGAACGTGCAACGCGAAGCGATCAGCGATGGGCGCATCCGCTTGACCCTCGCCAAGGAAGATTTTTTCCCGAAGCTGCAGGTGCGTCTCGAACATCTGGTCGACCTCGAGCCGACCCTGGCCGAACACGGGAGCCTGCACCGTTATGCGGTTCCCAGTCTCGATGCCTGGGTGACCGACCCCCGCCTCAGTCTCGATCTGCCGCTACTCAACCAGCTCGCAAAGCGGATTGCCCAACTGCCGGGCGAGTTCGCGGCCAACGCCTACACCGTGGTCGGGCGTGGGTTCCGCTATCGCGAGAACTTCGAGGACCACAACGTGGCCTGGGCGTTTGCGAACCCCGACCGCGTTGACTGCACGGAGTTTGCGACCGTTTTCGCCGCCGTCTGCCTGTTGCGCGGCATCCCCGCCCGCACCGTGACCGGGTTTCTCGTGAAGGACGAACTGATCGGCACCCCCACCGAGGTCGGGCATGCCTGGGCCGAGATCTTCGTGAAAGACCGCGGTTGGCTGCCGGCCGACCCGACCCTGGGCCGCACCATGCGCTGGGCCTATTTCGGCAATCTGCTGAGCGACCAGATCATCTTCGATGCGGCACCGGGGCGTCCGCGCCCCCGCGTGTCGATCAACTACATGGCCCGCGAGCAGACGGCGCAGGTCAAGATCGAGAGCAGCATGGTGCTCGAGCGTCGTTGACCGATCGGCGGTTTCCCAGGCCATGACATCACCCAACAAGGAGTTGACGATGACCCACCGAGACACCCTTCTTCAATGGCTCAACGAGACGCTGCAGATCCCGATGATCGCTGACGTGTCATACAACGGCTTGCAGTTCGAGGGCCGGACCCAGATCCGCCGCGTAGTCACCGGCGTCGATGGCTCGACCGCCTTCCTGCGCCGTGCCCGGGAGTTGAAGGCCGACCTGGCTATCGTGCACCACGGGCTGTTCTGGCGTGGTGGCGAACTACGTCGTATTGACGCCATCACCCGCGAGAAGCTGCAACTGCTCGATCGCGCCGATCTCAACCTCGTCGGTATTCACCTGCCGCTCGATCTGCACGCGGAGTACGGCAACAACGCCATCATCGCCCGCCGCCTGGGCGCAACCATCGAGGGCATGTTCGCCGACTGTGGCGGCGGCGTGAAGGCCGGCATCGTGGCGCGACTGCCGCGGCCACTGACCGTGCCCGCCTTCTCACGGCTGCTCGCCGCCAAGGTCGCGCCGGTGACGCACACGCTGGCGTGCGGCGGCAAGACGATCGCCCGCATCGGCGTGCTCTCGGGAGCGGGCTGGTCGGCCGTCAACGACCCCCTCGTCGCCACCGGCGGGATCGACGCGATCGTTACCGGTGAGATCATCCACCAGGCGGTCGGCGCCTGCGAAGACCGCAAGATCCACATGTTCGGCCTGGGTCATTATGCCACCGAGACGTTCGGGGTGCGGGCCGTGGGCGACGAACTGGCCCGCAGGTTCAAGCTCGAGCACCGGTTCATCGACCTGCCAACGGGTTACTGAGCAAGGGGAGACGCCCCGCGGGCAGTCCGTCGGGGATTGCCGCCGCCACGGGACGCGAACCAACCCGGAGTCTGGAACGGCACGGACACACTAGCAATACCTCATATTTCTCGTGTATTTCAGCCTTGTCGGACTACCCGGTGTTGTGCCGCACCGCGCGATCGGCGAAAGATCGGCACCCACCCGGGCAACCGGCGGGTTTGGCACGCCGGGAAACGACACCTTGCCCGGCTGCCTCTCGCCCGGATCTCGGCGCGAGGAGGACGCTCCCCCGGGGTTCAGATCGCCGAGGCTGGCAGCGGCGGGGTGGCCGGAGGTTCGTGGCGGTCGTCGGCGACGAACGAGCGGTAGAAGAAGACGGCGAGCGGCACGCCGAGCAACAGACCCCAGATCCCGATGAAATACTCGGAGATCACCAGGATACACACGGCGATGAACGGGTGGGTCGACAGGTGAGCTCCGACGATGCGGGGGTTGAGGATGTAGGCCTCGATGAAGTGGATGATCGCGATCAGGATGACGCACTCGAAGGCCAGCCACAGACCCGCTTTCTTGAAGGCGAGCAGACAGATGGGCACGCTCGAGATGAACACGCCGAGCACCGGGATGAAGCTGCAGATGAAGACGAACACGCTGAGAAACAGCACGTTCGGCATGCCGAGCACGAGCAAACCGAGCAGCGTCAAAGCCGTGTTGACGATGGCGATGACGATCTGGGCCTCGAACGCCTTGCCGACGATGGCCCCGAACTGCTGCAGTTTCGGGGCGACGATGTTGTATTGATGACGTAAGCGACTCGAGGCCAACGACCTGACATCGAGCACCAGGCGATCGAGATCCCAGAGGATCAGGAAACTGAAGATCAACGACAACAGGAAGTGGAACGAGGTCTGCACCAGGGTCTTCATGAAGTTGGCCCCGGTCTGCAGGGCGACCCCCGAGTAGTCGCGAACCGCTTCTTCGAGCCGCTCGCTATCGGCAAATCCCTTGAACTCCTCGTTTTCCATGATGTCGCGCACGTAGGCAAGCAGGTTTTCTTTGGCCACCGGTAGTTCGTGCGACAAAGCCTGGCCTTCATGGTAGGCACGGGGCACGATGATCATGCCCACGGCAAACGCCAGCCCGCCCAAAAACAGGTAGACGAGCACGACGATTTTGCGCCACGCCCAGCCGGTTCGGCCACAGAGGTAGCTGACCAGCGAGTTGATAGCGTATGACAAAATGAAGGTCAGGAACAACAACGTCAAGAATGGCCGCAAGAGCACGGCAAGTCCGACGAACGCCGCCCAGGTACCCACGAGCCGCCACGTGCGCACGCGGAACCCCAGCCACATCGGGGGCTGCCGGTGCCCCGGCGGCCGACCCGCAGGTTTTCCGGCGGGGGCGGGGCCCGGGGTGGAGGTGGGCGTCACGTTGCTCATGGTTCCGATTCTACCAGACCCGCGCCGGCGACGACAGTCCCGGGGGCAACCTCGCACAAGAAGCGAGCAAACCCCGGGCACGACACGGCCAGACACGATGGCGTCTCAATGCGGCTGATGCCGACGCCACGCGTGGCGAGAATCGCCGCCGCCATGGCGAGGCGATGATCGGCACGGGGGTCGACCACGGCCGACGCGACGCGGGGTCCTTCGCGCCGTCCATCAACAACCAGGCCCGACCCGGCAACCGCAACCGGAATGCCGAACGCCGTCAACAGATCAGCGATGCCGGCGAGGCGATCGGATTCTTTCACCTGCAACTCGGCGGCATCGGTCAAGGTCGAGCGCCCTTCGGCCACGGCCATGGCCACGGCCAACGCCGGCAACTCGTCGATCAGAGCGGCGACACCGGCCCCGCCGATATCGACGGCACGCAGGCGGGCAGGCCCGCGCACGACGATGGTGCCGACCGGTTCCTGCCCCGCGGCCGGTACGTCGTGCGGAAACCCGGCGCCGGCATCGATGGTGGTTTCGATGGTCGCGCCCATCGCCCGCAATGTGTCGAGAAAGGCGAGACGCGTCGGATTGAGCGACACCTGCGCCAGCACGATCTCGCTGCCCGGATGGATCGCCGCCAACACGGCGAAAAAGGCCGCGGTGCTCGGATCGCCGGGGATGCGGCCAGTGAGTGGGCGCAACGCCACCGGCCCGACGAGGGTACCTCCGTGCGGCTGCCGGGTCACGGCCGCACCCATGGCCGCGAGCAGGCGCCAGGTGTGATCGCGCATCGGCCCCGGCTCGACGATCGTGGTGGTACCCGCGGCGGCAAGACCGGTCAACAGAATGGCGCTTTGCACCTGCGCCGAGGGCACCGACAACGAGAACAGCCCGGCGGTCGGCGCCGCCGTGCCAACCAGTGCCAGCGGCAGGCGGGAGCCACCGGCCCGCGCCGTAAATACAACGCCCATACGTGACAATGGGCCGATGACACGGTCCATCGGCCGGCGCCGCAACGAGGCATCGCCGGTCAGCACCGCGGTCAATGGGGCCCCGCCCAGCAGGCCGCAGAGCAACCGCGCCGTGGTTCCGCTGTTGCCGCAGTCAATGACCTGATCGGGTTCTGTCAGGGCCGCCGCGGCCCCCACCCCCTCGACCATCCACCCCGCCCCGCCGCTCAGCGCGCGGATCCGGATGCCGAGGGCGGCCAGGGCGCGACGCGTTGACCGGACATCGTTGCCGGGGGCGAGGTTGGTGAAGTGCGACGGCCCCGCCGCCACGGCAGCCAACAGCAGCGCCCGGTGCGACAACGATTTGTCGCCCGGCAGCACGAGAGTGCCGGCCACCCGGTCGGCCCGTTGGATCTGCAGTTCAGGTCGCCCCATGATCGCTCATGGTATCATCGCCGGGCATGCATGCACACCACTGGACTCACTTCTGCCGGTGCCTCGTTCTGGCCGCTGCCGTCACGGCCGGCACGAGCACCTGCGCTTGCGGCGCCGAGGCAACAGTGACGGCCGCAGTGACAACAGGCACGGTGGCGGCGGCCGCCGCCAGTCTGGTCGTCAACGCCGCAGGGGGCGAACTACACCGGGTCGGCGCGTTGCGCGTCGCCGTCCTGCACGGCACCTATCGGCGGATGGGGGAGCAATACGGCGTATTACTTCGCGACGACATCCGCAGCTTTGCGGCGCTGGTCCCACCGGCTCTGATCGCCAGCGGCATCGTCGCCGACCACGCCGCCTATGTATCATTTGGCCGCCACGCTCTGGCGCGCCATCCCGAGCGCATCCGCGCGTTGCTCGCGGGCATGGCCACGGGCAGCGGCCTCGACCTGGCGGAACTGGCCGCCCTGAATGCGCTGTTCGAACTGATCGGCCACAACTACGGTTTCCAGTGTGCGAACGTGGCCGCCTGGGGTGACTGGACCCCCGACGGTGCGGTGGTCGTCGGGCGCAACTTCGATTTTCACCCGCTGTTTCGCCAGTTCAACCGCCACCTGGTCATCGTGGTCTACTGCCCGAGCGAAGGCGGCCCCGCCGCGGCCGTGCTGACCCATGCCGGGCAGTTGGGCGGCGTGCAGGCCTTCAACAGCCGCGGCCTGATCGTCAGCGACAACGACGGGAGCAACTGCGGCGACAATCGTCGCATCGCCGATCGCCGTTCGTTGTTGCACGAGAACCTTCTGTGCATGCTCGACTGCAGCACCGAGGCCGCCCTCGATACTGCAATACAAAGTATGCGACCCTCCTACCCGATCCTATGCAGCACCGCTTCACCGCAACAGGCCGCCGTCTATGAGATGTCGACCGAGAACACGCGGCGCCGCGGCGACGCGGCAGGTCTGCTCGTGGCGACCAATCACTTCGTCGATGCGACCTGGCCGGCGGCGGCCCGGGCAGAGTTGGCGCATCGGCCCATGCGCTCGCACGAGCGCGCCGACAACCTCGCTCGCCTGTGCCAGGCGTGGCGCGGCCGGCTCGACGCCGCGGCAATGCAGGCGGTGCTCGAGGTCCCGTTGGCGTCGTGCGGGGCGCGCTTTCCAGAGCACACCATCTATCAGTGGGTGGCGGTACCCGAGCGGCTCGAACTGCACGTGCGGCCCGCCGACGAACCGACCTGGACCCGCGTTGACCTGGCTCGTTTCATGAAGTTCGCCCCATGAACTGAAGCGAGACGAACTCGTCTCGTGGCAGTTGCATTGGGTCCCCTGGGTGAACGATCATGAAAGACCAGCATGGCGAGCACCCAGACAGGTGGTCCGACACCAAGCGGAGCGGGATCCAGCGTCGCTCCGCGCTCGGCGCTGCTTTGGCAGGTTCTGTTGCCGCTGGTCCTCACCATTCTGCCGCTGTTGCCCCTGTGGCAGGAGAGCCATCGGCAGCGGGCCCGTCTGACCGCCGAGCGCGAGCACCAGTGGCTCGAGCAGACCCGACCGTTGACGCAACACCTGGAGCGGGCCAGTGATCTGAGTTACTGGGTCGAGCGCGCCGGTCGGTCGGTGGTCCGCGCCGTCGGCACCCGCGCCTCGACGCGCCCGGTCGATGACCTCGGCCCCATGACCGTGCACGCCCTGCGACGGGCGCTGCCCAGGGCGCTGGCGCCGTCCGATGTCTGGGTGCTGCACTTCAAGGGACAGGGCGACAAGGTCACGGCCCACAACAGCCGCGCGTCAGGCGTGCAGCAGGCGCAGCGCTACCTGGTCGAATCGTTGTTCACCGAGATCGGCCGCGCCCGGGGCCGCGAACCGAACCGCGCCACCTGGCAAAACCGCCTGGTGAGCATGTTCGGCAAGGGCGCCATTCCCGAACTGTTCATGGAACAGAACCGCGGCATGGCCTTCGCCGGCATCTGCCAACGCCGGTTCTGCATGGTGTACTGGAACTTCATCGGCCCTGCCGTCAAGCCCACCGGCGCGGTGTTGTTCATCGTGCCGCTGCCCGCCAATCATCAGCGGGCGCCGCTCGGATTGACCATGGCCCATTGGCAGCACGACCAGATTGTGCCTGCTTTCTTGCCGCTGCCGATCAATGCCTACGAGGTCCGGCTCCACCCGAGCATCCGCCGGGACCCCGTTCTCCGCGGCTGGATTCGCGGTCTGGGGCGCGCTGACCGCGCTGGCGGGCGAAGGCTT
>CAZADH010000016.1:24218-42563 GCA_964483805.1 uncultured bacterium | reverse complement strand
CGCCACGGACGGCGGCCCGAAACGCAGTTTCGGGCAGTGCAAACGACCCGCCCGCCACGGATGGCGCAGTCGCAAGCGACCCCTGGTTCAGTTGCTCGCACCCTGCCCCGCTGGGCATTGGTGATCCTGATCGTCCTACTCGGAGGTAGTCACGTGGCTGATGCCCGCCCGGCAGTTTCTTACAAGTACAAATTCAAACCCGGACAGACGTGGACCTATCTCGTGACCGTTGATGGTCAGGTCGTGGTCGCGACGCCCCAGGGCAACAACAGCAACCCCGTCAAAATTCGCATGAAACTGGCGCAGAAGGTCCTTGGCGTCAATGAGGGGAACGCCGAGATCGAGATCCACATCGTCTCGGCACGATCGTACAACGACGGACAACCGCAAACACTCCCGGAGGAAGGGCAGAAGTTCACGATGACCCTCGATCCTCGCGGCAACCTGGTCAAATCGTCGGTGCCGTTGGGCAACCCCGGCACGGAGTGGGCGCAGATGGTGTTTCCCGATCGTCCCCTCGAGGTCGGCCATGACTGGACCCAGGAAACCCGCTCCAGCCAAGGCATGGGGATGATCACGAAAACGCACTACACCCTGGCCGGGTTCGAGAAGCTCGAAGGCGCGGAGTGCGCCGTGTTCACCAGCGATCTGGTAATCGACGGTGGCGCGGGCAACCCCGCCAAGCCCGATGCCAAGACGTCGGGCAAGACCTGGTTTGATGCCGCCGCCGGCCTGGTGGTGCGCACAGCCGCAACCAGCCACTTCAGTTTTCGCGTGCCGGTGCCGGACGACCCGGCGGTGATGCTGACCAGCACCACCACGCTAAAGATCGAGATGACGCTCGAGCGGTGACGGACCCGCCGCCCTTCGGAGCGGCGCCCGACCCGAGAACTACTTCTTGCCCCGCCCCAGGTCGACGCGATAAACCCGGGTCACGCCGGCGATTCGGGCAATCGAGCGCAACAACTCGTTGAGTTGATTGATGTCGCCGATCTCGACTTCGTAGTCGAGCACGCCTTTGCGCTGCCGATTGGCCCGCGCGCTGGCACTGAGAATATTGACGTCGAGCGTGCTGATGGTGTTCGTCACGCTGCTGAGCATGCCGGTGCGGTCCTCGACCTCGACGCGAATCCGCGTGCGATAAGAGTTTCCGGTCGTGGCCACCGCGGTGCCCATGTCCCAACGCACATCGATCAACCGTGACTCTTCGTTTGACAGGGCTTTCTTGACGTCCTGACAGTCGGTGCGGTGCACGGTGACGCCACGTCCCCGGGTGATGTAGCCCACAATGGGGTCACCAGGAATCGGATTGCAGCACCGCGACAGCTTGACCAACGCATTCGGCAGGTCCATGACGATCACCTGCGGCCCACGCGCCTTCTGCCGTCGTTGTTGTTTCGCCTTGGGATCGGACGCCTTCGGCTTGGGGGCTTCGGCAGCGGCCTTCTCGGCCTGCGCTTCCTGCTGGACCACGAGATCGGGGAACAATTTGCCGACGACCTGCTGCGGCCGGATCTCGCCCGAGCCGATGCCGGCGAACAGCTCTTCAACCGATGGGAACCCGAGATTCTTGACCTCTTGCGCAAAGGCCGACGACTTCACATGCTTGCGAATCTCGGCGGTCGCACCCATGCGGTGGAGCGTGTCTTCGAACAGCTTCTCGCCTTCCTGGATGTATTCTTCGCGGAATTCGCGCTTCAACCAAGCCCGGATCTTCTTGCGTGCCGTGGTGCTCTGCACGAACTTGAGCCAATCACGGCTGGGCCCCTTCTGGGTCTTGCTGGTGATGATCGCAACGATATCGCCATTCTGCAGACTGTATTCGAGCGGGACGATATGTCCATTGACTTTTGCCCCGATACAGCGATGACCAACGTCGGTGTGAATACAGTAAGCGAAGTCGACCGGCGTGGAACCACGCGGCAGTTCGATGACCTCGCCCTTCGGTGTAAATACATAGACGTGGTATTGGAACAACTCGACCTTGACGGTCTCCATGAACTCCGAGGCATCTTTGGCCTCGCGGAGCCAATCGATCAGGTTGCGCAACCACGACAGTTTTTCTTTGACCTCAGGGGCGCCGTCTTTCGAGCTGGCGGCTTTGTAGTCCCAATGGGCGGCGATGCCTTCCTCGGCAACACGGTGCATCTCCTGCGTGCGAATCTGCACTTCGAGGGGCTTGCCCTCGAACAACACCGTGGTGTGCAACGACTGATACATGTTGGGTTTCGGCACCGCGATGTAGTCTTTGAACCGCCCGGGAATCGGCTTCCAGTGTTTGTGGACGATGCCCAACGCCCCATAACAATCTTTGACTGAATTGGTCAGCACGCGTACCCCGAAGAAATCATAGAGATTCTCGATGGGAATTCGGTGCTTCTGCATCTTGCCGAAGATCGAAAAAACCTGCTTGGGCCGCCCGGAAATCTCGGCGCGAATGCTGACTTCGGCGAGCCGGTCGCGAATCTCTTTCATCGCCACTTCGAGTTCGGCATCCCCTTCGAAGCCTTTCTGGCTGAGGAACTCTTGAATCTCTTTGTAGGCTTCGGGATTGATGTAGCGAAACGAGACGTCTTCCATCTCGGATTTGACTTTATTGATGCCGAGGCGATGCGCCAGCGGCGCATAGATATCCATGGTTTCCTGCGCGACATATTTCTGTTTCACCGGGGGAAGAAAACCGAGGGTGCGCAGGTTGTGCAGCCGATCGGCGAGCTTGATGAGAATGACGCGCACATCGTTGGTCATGGCAAACAACATCTTGCGAAACGACGCCGCCTGCGCCGCAGTGGCCGAACTGAAAAAGACCTTGTTGAGCTTGGTCAGCCCCTCGACCAGTTGGGCCATGGTCTCACCAAACTGCACCTGAATATCTTGCAGCGTGACCGAGGTGTCTTCGACGACATCGTGTAGGAGCGCCGCACAGATCGACGTCGTGTCGAGCCGCAGCTCCCGCGCCACGATCATCGCGACCGCCTCGGGGTGCATGAAATAGGCTTCGCCACTGGCGCGAAACTGGTTCTTGTGACAGTCTTCCGCGAACCGATAGGCCTTCTCGATCTTCGCGAAATCGGCCTCGGGGTGGTAGGCCCGCACCGCCGCCAGCAATTCGTCAAGAGGAATGGTTGGCGCCCTCCGGTTGCGGCTTCGGCGCGGCAGCGACCCCAAAACTGGCCACCGCATCGTCGGTCGAACCAAACACCGCAAAGTGATGCGTGAACTGGGTGATCAGGAAAGCGCGACGCATCTTGTCGCCCAGATTCACGACGCGAAGATCGCCCTGGAACTGCCGCGTCTTCTTCAAGCCATGCACCAACACACCCATGCCGGCGCTGCTCATGTATTTCAGGCTCGCCAGATCGATGATCAAGCGGACACGCTGTGCCTCGACCAACTCGTTGATCTTGTTGCGCAGCAGATCGGCGTTCTCGAACGTGATCTCGCCCTTGACATCAATAATGACAACCTGGTTCGGGGTTTCCCGGGTTTCAATCGTGAGACTCATGCGATCACCCTTCTGGAATCGGTCTTCCGGCCGGTGGGCCGATTATATCAGGGTGCCCGGAGGGAGTCAACGCGCAAACGCGCGTCAGCAGAAGCCGATCGACGGGAAGTGCGCCCGCCTATTTGCGCCGATCGATAAAACAACTGTCGAACGACTCGATGGGCACATATCCCCGCAGTTTCTTGCCAGCATTGCGCGCCGCCCCGATCTCACGCCGCATCGTATCGAGAACTGTTTGCAATTGCCCCAAGACTGCGGCATCGGTCTCGACGAGCGTCGCCAGCGCGACACGGTAGGCCACCGCCGCGCTCCGGATTTCGGGATCGTGGCATCGGGCCAACCAGTCGAGCCAGTCGAGCGGACCGGCCCCGGTCGCGCCACCCCCTGCACTGGCAGCCACGGCCTGTGCCGCCTCGTCACCGGCGGCCTGCCACTCCTCGAGCGCCGCAGCCCGTTCTTCGAGCGCTGCGGCCAACACTGGATCGCCGGCCACCGGAGCCCGCGCGAGCAGGTCATGATTGAGCACCGTCAACCGAGCAACGATGGTCGACAATCGGCTCAACGCCCGCAGCAGGGGCCCGCCGCCGGCAATCATGGCTGTTTCGGGGGCGGCGCGACTTTGGCCGGGGTCTTCTGCGCCGCACGTTCGGCAGCCTTGCGTGCCTCGAGTTCGGCGAAGAGGTTCTGCGAAAACAGAATCGTCTCTTTGTGGTTGGCGAACACGGCCTGACCGTTGCGATCGACCCCGGCAAAGCTCTCGAGAATCGCCACCCCGGTCTTGTCGAGCTTGCTGATCGCCGAAAAGAACTCGTATGGCCAGAAGAAGCCATTGTAACCAGGCGGCGGCGCGCGCATCTGCGGACTGCCCACCATGATGTAGATCGGGAAGACCTTTTCTTCGAAGGCCTGGAAGAACCAGTTGGTCGAGTTCCAGGTGAGATAGGTTTCGTCTTTCTGATGGAAACTGATCAACCGCTTGACCCGCTCGGTGAAATTGTACTTGCCGATGATGATTTCAGAACCATCTGCGTAAGCCAACTTCTGCTCAATAAACTGAATCGTAAATGGAATGCCACGTTTCTCATAGGCGAGCGTTTCGAGCTTGAAGATGCTGTTGAAACGGTCAATGATCAGCGGGTTCGACTCAAAGCCAAGCACCATTTTCGTCTGCAGTTGCAGACGGTTGAATTCGCATCGCAACATGTTGGTCAGAATCCGCACCTGCTCGAGTTCGGCGGGGTCGGTGCGCAGCTTGAACGACGCGATCTTGAGGTTGTTCTTGGCCTCGACATACTCGAGGCGGGCTTTCTTGAGCGCCACCAACTCATCACTGAGACTGCGGCGCTTGCGGGTGCGGCGCCCACCTCCGCCAGACATTTCGCGAATCTCGCTGCGAATGCCCGACAGCACCAGGCCCTGCGAACTCGTGCGCAGGACCTCGAGCAGGCGCTCCAGATCGTTCTGCACCATGGCGGCGCTCGGATATCGCTCGGCCGGATCGCGGCTCAGCAGTTTCATGACCACTTGTTCGAGCTTTTGCGGAATCTCGGGCACCAACTGCCGTGGCGGTGGGAAATCGCGCTTCGTGTGCGCGATGAAAACCTCGATCTCTTTCTTGCCTTTGAACGGGAGATGTCCGGTCAGCTTTTCGTACATCAAGACACCAAAGCTGAACAGATCGGAGGAAGCATCGACGGGCTTGCCCGACAACTGCTCGGGGCTGGCGTAGACCACGGTATAGAGCTTCTCGCCACACTGGGTGAGACCGTCGTCTTCGGTGACGTCTTTGGCGATACCGAAATCGATAAACTTGGGTTCGTAATCCTGACCGGTCAGAATGATGTTCTGCGGCTTGATATCCCGATGCACGAGGTTCTGGTTGTGAATGTAGTTGAGAGCCTCGAAGCAGCGAATGAACAATACAAGGTATTCCTCCATCGTCGGGACCGTCTGTTTGGCACCCATGACCGTCGCCGTGTGACTGCGCGGCAGGGCGTCCATGGAAATACCTTTGACGTACTCCATGACCAGATAGTTGTAGGGTCCGTCGACACCGGCTTCGACAAACTTGACGATGCTCTTGTGATGGAGTCGGCGCAAGATGTGCCCTTCGAGCACGAACCGCTGCATGACCGTGTCGATGGCCGAGCATTCCGGGGAAAGGATCTTGATGGCGACCGTATTCTCGGTGTTGAGATCGTACCCGATATAGACGTAGCCCATCCCGCCACACCCGATCATGTCGAGGAGCTTGTATTTCTTGAGTTCGGGAACGATTTGACTCATGGGTGGAACAAGAAGGCCCCGGGATCAGAGCATTCGAAACCAGAACCACCGCCGAAAATCAGGCGGTGGCCCAAATCAACCATGCCGTTCTCGCGTGGCGACACACCAGACCATCGCCCCACGCCGGCTGAGATAACGCGGATCAAGACGGCTTCGCCGACCCTGCGTAATCAATACGTTCCTGGGCATTTTTGGCGATTTTTGAGTTTGGCTTGAGGCGGATGACCTCGTTCCACTCCCGCACCGCCTCCTGCAACAGGTTCTTCTTGAAGTAGCTGTTGGCCAGATAATAGTGCTGATTCTCATTATTGGGTTTGATCGCCAGAGCCTTTTTGTAGGTCTCGATCGCTTTGTCGATGTTGTTGTTGCTGTAATACATGAAGGCCAGCCAGTCGAGCAGGTCGACGTTGTTCGGGTCGGAAACCAGCAACCGCTCGACTTCGGCGATGCCCTCACCGGTGCCGGCCGTGTATTTGGTCAGCAACTCGTCTTTCTTGCGCTTCTCCTCATCGTCGAGTTCGTTGTCGGCAGCCAACACTTGCTTGAAGCGCTTGCTCGTCACGGTTTCTTTCTTCTCTTCGCCGGCATGCGCCGCCTCCGGCTTGGCCGTCGGCTTCTCCTTCGACATGACCAACACGGCGACGATCGCAATGACGACAACAACGGCAACTCCGATCAAGATCATTTCCATGGCTTGTTTGCGCCCTCCTCCGGTAGCTTAGAAAACCCGAGCGGCTCTTCGCACCGCCGCCCTGACATCCTGAATGTGCAATACATCATATTTCATCAATGCGTGACAAACAGCGCACGCAATCGCGCCAACCACACCGCCGGATTGAACGCCCCCGGAAAGACCAACGGCACCTCGGGGATGTCGGCAAGAACGACAGTAATGTTGTCTTCGCCCCCCTTGGCATTGGCCTGATCGACCAACACCTTCACCGCGGCCTTCCCGTCGGCGTAGGCCGGATCAGTCAACACGGCCCGCAGTCCGTCATCCGGGACCATGCCGGTCAGACCGTCGGAGCACAACAACAACCGGTCACCCGGCAGCAATTCGACCATCATGGTGTCGACCGGAATAAACTCGCGCACGCCCAACACCCGGTTGAGCGTATGCCGCATCGGGTGCTTCTTCGCATCTTCGACCGACAGCCGACCTGAGCGAACCTGGTCGGCAACGATGGTGTGATCGCGCGACAATTGCCGCAGCGTTCCCCCGCGCAGCAGATAGGCGCGCGAATCACCAACATGCGCAAGAAACGCCGAACGCCCGTGCAACAGGGCCAGGGTCAGCGTCGTGCCCATGCCCTGAAGATCGGGATGTGCCCGGGAATAATCAAACACTGCCTGATTGGCCTCGTGAACCGCGTTTTCGACCATCGCGAGCGGGACTTCGCCACTCGTCGGCAGCGGATTGCGCATAAACCAGTCGTTGACGGTATCGACAGCCAACCGCGACGCCATCTCGCCGCCGGCGTGGCCACCCATGCCGTCGGCGACCAAGGCCAAACACGCCTGTCTCTCCATGGCAATCCGCGTCCATGGTGGCACGGCCAGACAGGCGTCTTCGTTCTTGGGTCGCACCATTCCTGGACTGGTGGCCCATGTAAGGGTAACTGGACTCAAGCTGTTTGCATACTCGCGTGGCTTAACGGAGCGAGTATAGCCCGGGCGACAATGCGCGTCAAGCCAAGATAAGCCGCGGTTTTCTGCACAGGTGTTATACTCTGGAAACCGGTGGGCCTGCCCACCCATCCACACAACGAGGAGCCGCGACACCCATGGAAAACGTGCTGGTCACCGGAGGCGCCGGCTACATCGGCGCCCACGCCTGCAAGGCTTTGGCCCGGGCCGGTTTTCGGCCCATCGCGTTCGACAATCTGAGCCGCGGCCACCGCGAAGCGGTCCGTTTTGGCCCGCTCATCGAAGGCGACCTGCTCGATCCGGCAGCGATCGCTCGTGCCATCGCCGAAGTCCGCCCGATCGCGGTCATGCATTTCGCCGCCCTCACCTATGTCGGTGAATCGATGACCGATCCCGCCGCCTATTATCGCACCAACGTCGCCGGCACCCTCGAGCTGCTGGAAGCCATGCGCAACACCAGCGTGAAATACATTGTATTCAGTTCAACGGCAGCGACCTACGGAATCCCCGAATGCCAACCGATCCCCGAGACGGCCAGCCAGGATCCGATCAATCCCTATGGCCGGTCCAAGCTGATGATCGAGCGCATTCTCGCAGACTACCGGGCAGCCTACGGTCTGACATCGGTGGCCCTGCGCTACTTCAACGCGGCCGGGGCCGACCCGGACGGCGACGTCGGCGAGCATCACCAACCGGAAACGCACCTGATTCCGCTCGCCCTCGATGCCCTCCTGGAACTGCGCCCGCCGCTGACCTTGTTCGGCACCGATTATGACACCCCGGACGGCACCTGCATTCGTGACTACATCCATGTGTGCGACCTTGCCGACGCCCATGTCAAGGCGCTGTCGATCATGCGTTCGCGGGCGATCGCGCCAGCCTACAACCTCGGCACCGGCACCGGGATCTCGAATGCCCAGATGCTCGCCACCGTGCACCGCGTCACGGACCGTCCCGTCCCGGTCGTCCATGGCCCCCGCCGACCGGGCGATCCTCCCACGCTCGTGGCCGACGCCCGCAAGGCCCAGGCCGAACTCGACTGGGCCCCCCGACTGTCTTCGCCCGACACCATTGTCCGGCACGCATGGGCCTGGCAACAGAAACTCCGACAGGTGCCCGGGTAACTGCCAGAGCGACTTCGTCGCCTTGGCCACCCCAAGATTTGCGGCAAGTCTCTTCAGCCGTTGCCACTTCGCGCCGATAACAGAAGATGACTCTCTTCAGGTTGATTCTGTTTGTGCCGGAGGAGGCACCCGATGGATACGAACGCCAAGTCGGGACTGCGTGAACTGCAGATTGGTCGGGGTCTGGTTACCCTGCGCTGGGCAGCCATCCCGATATTGCTTGGTTTCAGCATGCTCGCCATCCGCTACCTGCGGATGAGTTTCTCGATCCCCCCCATCTATCTGCTCGCCTGCGTTCTGGCCGTCATGAACGTCGGCTTCACCATTCACATCTCGATGCTCACCCGCCAGTTGGCGATGCGGCGCGGCACCGCCGGCCTGCACCGGTTCATCAACCGGGTACTTTTCCACCAGGCCCTCAACGGCATCACCGCTGGTGGCTTGCGCGGCGTCCTGGCGCTGCCGGGCATCGTCTATAGGGTCGTGGGTTGTCTCTATCTGTTGCTCCTCGAGATGTTCAAGCGCTTGCGCGTCAACCCGTTGTCGGCCGAGAACATCACCCATGGGCAGGTCCTGTTCGATCTGCTGGCTCTGCTTCTCTTTGTGCGCTTCACTGGCGCCACCGAGAGTCCGCTGCCGGTGCTGATGGCGGTGCCCATCGTCGTTGCCGGCGCGGTTCTGGGGTTCCATCAGGGCCTGATCTACGGGGTGGTCGCCGCGGGCGGATACCTGGCTCTCGGGCTGCTCACCAATCTTGGCTGGCTTCGCCACATCAAGTTTTATGACCCAGGGGTCGGTGATCTGGGCCAGAGTTACGGCTGGACCTGGAGCAGCTTTCTCATGCTGCTCATCGGCCTGTGGGGCGTTGCCTACCTGGCCCACCATCTGACGGCAGTGTTCAGGGAACGCATCTATTTCCTGAATCAATTGCTCGAGAGAAATCGCCGCCATGGCCTTGTTCAGAACACAATTAGTGAACTTATCAACGATGGGTACGTTGTTGTCGATGACGCCGGCACCGTGGTCCTGCAGAAGACCGACAGCCGCGGCTTGTTGCCCACCGGAATCATCGGGCGAAACCTCTATGAGGCAATCCCCTCGTTCAAACAGGGCGGACTGACCTATGTGGTGCAGTCGGTGCTAGGAACCGCCGCTCGCAAGGACCTCGATCGCTTTCGCTTCGTGGCCGCAGAAGGGACCTCGCATTACCTCAACCTCCGCATCGTGCCGCTGACCACACCCGCAGGTCAGTCCTTGGCCGTCATCCTGATCACCGACGTCACCGATCAGTTGTTCTTGCAGGAACGCCTCGAGGAGATTCGCAAGGAACTCGACTCGGGTCAGACCGAGTTCAACCGCGCTTCCTTCGAACTCAAAGAGACGAACGACCAGCTCATGCGCAGCCTGAAACTGGCCAATGAGCGCAGCATCGAGATCGATCGCTTGACCGAGGATCTCCGCCTCTTGACCGCCGAACTCAACGAACAGCGCAACCGCGGCGACTCGCTTGCCGCCCAACTGGCCCGCACCAAGGCCGAAAACGATGCACTCCAGAGCGATCTGGGTTATCGACAATTGATGATTGACGAGATGTCAGACCTGTTGCGCACCTGCACGCAGCTCGACCAACTCGTCGCCACCATCGAGCGCCACACACGCACGGTGTTCAAACTCGACAGCAGTTGCTTGCATGTGTTCTCGACCCCTGCCGACGGTCCCGGCCGGGTACGTGAGGTTCTCGAGGAACCCAAAGCCAGCCCGAAGCTCCTCGACGTCCCGCGCAAGAACCCCAAGGTGCTCGAGCCGTTGCTGAAAGAGGGACGCCCTGTGCTGATCAAGGCCGCCGTCCGCCCCGACCAGGCCTCGATGCAGATCCAGGACGGCGCACTCAGCCGCTTGATCGCCTACATTCCGGTTCGTGACGGCAACGAGGTCCTCGGCATGATGATGCTCGAACGTTTCGGCCAGGACGAACACCACGACCGGATGCTCGAATCCCTGGTCACCTACCTGAACCACACCGCCACCGCCATCAAGAACGCGGTCGCCGTTCGGCAGATGCTGACCTCGCAGGCCCATGTGCGCAACGAACTGGCCACCACGCAGAAACGGCTGCAGGATTTCCTCGATCTGCTGTCATGCAACAGCACCGAGGATGGCTACAACTGGCGCGCGCTCCTGCAACTGGTGGGCCGCCTCAGCGGCAGCAGCGATGCCTTGATGGCCCGCTTCCGCCCCGACGGCAGCACCGAGTTGCTCGGGCGAGCCGACGGCACGCGCCCCGAGGATCCGGACCGTGTCGAAACACAGATCATCGAGACCTTGAAACGCAACCCAAACCAGATGGCGAGTTATCACGACTCCGACGGCAGCCAGGCCATTCGCGGCTTCCCGTTGACGCTGGACCATCGCTGCATTGGTGTGCTGCTGTTGCGTGACACCACGGTTCAGGAAAGCACCGGAGATACCGGCAATCTCGTCCGGCTTCTGGCCGCCCTCGTTGCCGATCGGTTGGCGCTCGCCGTCTTGCGCGAGGAAAAGGAGCTCTGGGAAAGCTTCTATGCCACCAATTTGCGTGCGTAGAATTTGACATACAACGCATTTACAAGAGCAAGCGCCCGGCGTTCTCACCGGGCGCTTGCTGTATTCATCAAACGACGCGCAATTTGGGCGGCTCGTCGGCCTCGACTTCGGCCGGCCGTTGGGCCGACCGGTCAACTTTCACCCGGCCGTCGTTGAACACCTTGTCGCGGTCGGGCGAGAACGATGGCACGATGACCGACAACTGATCGATGATCTTGCGCCGCGTGCCGGCCTGAGCCAGCGTGACCAGTTTCTTGATCTCGGGCATCAGACGCTCTTCGTCGACCTCTTCGGGCTTCGCAATGAAGATCTTCTTGTTGCGGGTCGCGGTGATGCCCTCGTCGGCGGTCAACAACTCTTCGTAGAGCTTCTCGCCGGGACGAACCCCCGTGAACGCGAGCTTGATGTCTTTGTCGACCTCGAGGCCAGCCAAGCGAATGATATCGGTCGCCAAATCGACAATCTTCACCGGGTCGCCCATATCGAGGACAAACACCTCGCCGCCCTTGCCATACGCACCCGCCTGAATGACCAGTTTGCTCGCCTCGGGAATCGTCATGAAGTAGCGGATCATGTTCGGATGCGTGATCGTGACCGGTCCGCCAGCTTCAATTTGCCGCTTGAACACGGGAATCACCGAACCCCGACTGCCAAGCACGTTGCCGAATCGTACCGCCACGAAGCGGGTGGCACTCTTTTTGGCGAACGCTTTCAACGTCATTTCGGCAACCCTTTTGGTGACGCCCATGACCGATGTGGGGTTAACCGCCTTGTCGGTCGAAATCATGACGAAACGCTCGACTTTGGCTTCATGGGCCACCTGCACCAGGTTGGCGGTGCCGAAAACGTTGTTCTTGATCGCTTCTTCCGGGTTCTCTTCCATCATGGGCACATGCTTGTGCGCCGCGGCATGAAAGACGATGCGCGGCGAGTGGGTGGCAAAGACCTGCTTGAGACGCGCAATGTCTTGAATGTCACCCAGAAGCGGCACCAACCGGCACTCACCCAGTTCGGGGTTGCGCAACAACTCTTGATGTATCGTGTAAATACTGTTCTCGCCGTGACCGAACAGCAGCAGTTTGCGCGGTTTGAACGGAATGACCTGCCGGCAGATCTCACTGCCGATGCTGCCGCCAGCACCCGTAATCAACACCACCCGGTCGGTCAAGAACGCCGCGATCTCGGCCAGGTTGATCTCGGCCGGAGGCCGGCGCAACAAATCCTCGATGGCAATGTCACGCAATTGAAGTCCAACCAGCTTGCCGTCGATGAGATCCTGCATGCTCGGCAGCGTCTTGAACCGCACCCGGGTATCGCGACACAACTTGACGATCTCGCGCAGAACCTTGCCCGAGGCCGACGGAATGGCGATGATAATCTCGTCGACGAGACGGTCGATGACGATCCTGGCCAACTCCTGCCGGGTGCCCAGAACCATGGCCCCGTGAATGATCTGGTTCATCTTGGTCGGATCATCGTCGATGAAACCGATTACGTTGTATGGCAGATTCTCGTTGCGCCGGATCTCGCGAACCACACTCTCCCCCGCCCGGCCGGCACCAACGATCAGGATGCGCTTCTGCGGCGATTTCAACTCGCCATACACGTAGGTGCGAATCGGCTCGTATTCGGCGATGTTGAGCAACAGGCGGGGCGCAATACGGGACGAGCCGATCAACAACAGATTGAGCATCCAGTCGAGAATGATGACCGAGTGCGAGTAGTCCATGCCTTTTTGAAAAAAGATGAACGTCATCTTCAACATGGACCCGAGCGTGACGGCCGCAAACACGGCCACGAGGTCGGGGATGGAGGTGAACCGCAAGGTGCGGTTGTAAAGACCCCACAACCAGAACACCGCAATGGTCGCAGGCGCCACCACGGGCAACATCAAATAGAGGTAGCCGACATACTGGGGTTCGAGAGTCTCAAAACGCAACCAGATAGCCGCGGTCAAGGCAAAAACCAGACAGGCCAGATCGTTGAGAATAAAGATGATCCGGCGACGACTCGTCATGCGCCCACCTCGCGAAAAATCCCCCAGAATGCAGAAAAATCCGCCAGCATCATAGCACACCGTGGCGTGAACAACAAATGAAATATGCGTATCACCCCGCCTCGGACGCATGCAGTGGGCATTTGCCGTCTGCAACCGCTGTCGATGCGCAATCTCACCATGATCGGCGCCTTGACAGCACCCGGAGGCATTCCTATAATAGCCCCAACGCGGCCGCTCAGTATTCACCACGGCCCACGGAAGGACCCGACCAAGGCACCATGAGCGAACCCAAGAACCGGCCCCTCGACGCGATCACGCCCAAGTCGCACGACATATCGCGGTGGTATACCGATGTCGTCCTCAAGGGGCGCCTCGCCGACTATGCGCCGGTCAAGGGCTGTATGGTCATTCGTCCCTACGGTTACGCAATATGGGAAGCTATTCAAGCCAAACTCGACGCCGAGTTCAAACGCCTCGGGCATCAAAACGCGTATTTCCCGTTGTTCATTCCCGAGAGCTTCCTGACCAGAGAAGCCGAGCATGTCGAGGGTTTTGCCCCCGAGGTCGCGTGGGTCACCAAGGGCGGCAAGGAAGACCTCGAAGAACGCCTGGCCATTCGACCGACCAGCGAAGCCATCATCGGTCACATGTATGCCAAATGGATCAGCAGCTATCGCGATCTGCCCGTACTGATCAACCAATGGGCCAACGTGGTGCGTTGGGAAAAGGTCACCCGTCCTTTCCTGCGCACCACCGAGTTCCTCTGGCAAGAAGGCCACACCGCTCACCGCACCCACGGCAACGCGATCGAAGAGGTCATGACAATGCTTGGCGTCTACCGCCAGTTCGTCGAAGGTGATCTCGCGATTCCGCTGGTCACCGGCGAAAAGAGCCAGAAAGAGAAATTCGCCGGCGCGGTCAGCACCTACACGATCGAAGCGCTGATGCCCGATGGCCAGGCGCTGCAGAGCGGCACTTCACACGATCTGGGCCAGAATTTCGCCAAGGCTTTCGACATCAACTTCCTCGACGATGACGGTCAGCGCAAGCATGTCTGGACAACCTCGTGGGGCATGTCGACCCGTATTGTCGGCGCCCTGATCATGGTGCACGGCGACGATCGCGGTTTGCGACTGCCTCCCCGCATCGCCCCAACCCAGGTGGTCATCGTTCCCATCGTTTACAAAGACCCCGAACCGGTACTCGCCAAAGCGCGGGAGCTGCGTGGCCTGTTGGCCAGCATGGGCCTGCGCGTGCACCTCGACGACCGCAGCGAGTACAAACCGGGCTGGAAATACGCCGAATACGAAATGATGGGCGTGCCTTTGCGCCTCGAGATCGGCCAGAAAGACCTCGAAAAGAAACAGGTCTGCCTGGTCCGCCGCGACACACAAGAGAAGTTGTTCGTTCCCGAAACCGAGTTGGCCACACGCCTTCCCGAACTGTTCGCCGGTATTCAACAAGGTTTGTTCGACCAGGCCAAGACAGAGCGCGACCGCAAGATCTTCCCTGCCACGACGTTTGCGGAGTTCGTCGAGATCATCAAAGACAAGCGCGGCATGGCCGACCTGGCGTGGTGTGGTGCCCCTGCCTGCGAAGACAAGTATAAAACCGAGGCCGGCGCCACCATCCGGTGCCTGCAAGATCGCCCGGTCGACGGCGTTTGCGCGGTCTGTAGCCAATCGGGCCGGCGCCAGGTTTTTGTCGCGCGGGCGTACTGAAAAACTGCAATACAACAGAGGTATAACGTGGATCTCAACATCAAACGGCTCCTGCGTGACCTGGCCAATCCCGATGAAGACCTGCGCACGCTCGCAGCCATGACCCTGGTCAAGATCGAGATCCCCGATCCCGACGTGCGCACGAAGGTGCTCGAGGCGCTGCGCGGAGCGACACACGACAAGAACATTTCGGTGCGCTTCTTCGCCCGCAAAGCACTCGGCCGGTTCAAAGACGAATCGGCTCTCGAGGACACCCGGCCGGCCCTGCCGCTGAGTGACCTCCATGCCTCGCTGGCGAGCGACGATTTCGAGGAACGCATCGCGGCACTGATGAAGATCGGGCAAGAGAAGAAGGTCGAACACAAAGACCACCTCGTTGCCATGCTGAAAAGCGAAACCAACGAGTTCGTGCGCGCCACCCTGGTCAGTACCCTGGGAGGCATGCTCGGCCGCGAGGAAGCCGCTGTCCTTTCCGGGTTTCTCAACGACCCCGACGGCCGCGTACGCTCGAACACCATCGAGGCCCTCGAGCGTATCGGCGCCGACGAGGCGATCCCGTCGCTCTTCCCGTGTCTCGAAGATCCCGACAACCGCATTCGTGCAGCCGCCGCCAAGGCGTTGTCGAGTTTCGGCGAGGGCAAGGTGTTTGCCGTGTTGCGCAAGATGTTGCAGGCCGCCGAAGAATGGATGAAGAGCAGTGCCATCTACGCGCTGTCCCACATCCGCGCCGGCGAGTCGATTCAGTTGCTGATCGAAACCGCCACCTCGGCCCCGCCCGACACCCGCGTAAAAGCAATTGTTGCCCTGGCCAACTTCCACGATCTCACCGTGCACGGGTTCCTCAAGCACACCACGACCCAGGCCGAACCGATGCGCTCAGCGGCTGCCAAGGCGCTGAAACTGATCGAAGAGAAGTTCGGCGGTCAGGTTCCTGCGTCGACCATCGTCAAAGAACAACCGCTGCCAGAGGGCGCTTCCGGCGCCGGCGTTTCCGGCAAGGCATCAATCATGGGACGCACCGGCCCGAGACCGGGTGGCGCCAAGAAACCGGCAGAGAAAGCCGATCTCGCCAGCACGGTTACGCAGTTCTTCCGCAAAGGCAAAGACGAAGCGACCGCTCCCCTTTCAGGTGGAGCGCAGGTCCGGTTCTCTCTCACCGACGTCGCCAAAGAGCAGGAAGAACTGGCCAAAGAAGCGGGCCGAGTCGTCTTCGAGATGTACCAACGTGGTGACGTCAAACTCAGCGAACTACTTACCCTGTGCCACGAAGTATTGCGGATGAACTTCTTCATTCAGAAATACAGCGAAGAAGAAAAGAAAGAGCAGGCCGAAACCGGTTTCTTCGCCAATCTGAAGAACATGTTCTCGCGTGCACCCGAGAAGAAGAAACAGAGCGACCAGGTCGACCGCTACAACAAGAAGAAAGACGAGATCTTCCTGCAACTGGGCAAGCGCGCGTTTTCCCGCATGGACGACCCCGAAGACGATTTCCGACCGCTCGAACTCGAGGGGTTTCACAAGACGTGGCAGCGGCTTGCTGACCGCGTTCGCGAAAGCCAGGCGCCCAAACCGTCCACCCCCTGAACTGCTCCCTGTCTCCGGTTCGCCAAAGGGCCGAGGCGAGGATTGCCGGTACCACCATCAGACTCCCAGGAGGCAACATGGATCGCGTCAAGTCACTCATCCGCGACGTTCCGGATTTCCCCAAGCCCGGCATCATGTTCAAAGACATTACCCCGGTGCTGGCCGACGGCCCAGCGCTGGCCACCGTCATCAAGACCCTGGCCGCACGTTATGCAACTCAGAAACCCACCCACATCGTCGGGGTCGAATCGCGGGGCTTCATTTTCGGCGCCGCCCTCGCCCTCGCGATGGGCGTCGGCTTCGTGCCGTTGCGCAAACCGGGCAAGCTGCCCTACAAAAAGCGCAAACGCGAGTATCTGCTCGAGTACGGCAAAGACGCCATCGAGATCCACGAAGATGCCCTGAAGAAGGGCGACCGCGTCGTCCTCGTCGACGATCTGATCGCCACCGGCGGCACCGCCAAAGCCGGCGCCGAACTGATTCGCGATTTGGGCGCCGAGGTCATCGAGGTCGCGTTCGTCGTCGAGCTCGCGTTTCTCAAAGGCCGCGAGAAACTCGCCGGCGAGAAGGTCTTCAGCCTCATCACCTATTGAGCCAACAATACAGACAACGTAACACCAACATACATATATTTAATGCACATCGCTGATCGTTCCCTGGTCGCCCCGGCCCCGGTGTTTGTCATTGCCGAAGCCGGGGTGAACCACAACGGCAAACTCGATCTTGCGGTTGAGC
This sequence comes from uncultured bacterium, assembly GCA_964483805.1. Lineage (GTDB taxonomy): Bacteria > Muiribacteriota > Ozemobacteria > Ozemobacterales > Ozemobacteraceae > CAZADH01. The sequence continues at coordinate 25,379 of CAZADH010000016.1, read as the reverse complement.
TCGTACGGGCGGCGGCCCAAGCGGGTGCCGACGCGGTCAAGTTCCAAACGTTCAAGGCCGAGCATCTGGTGGCTCGCGGCACCGCCATGGCCGAGTATCAGCAACAGAACACCGGCCTCGCCGGCGATCAGTTGGCCATGCTGCGCGCCCTCGAACTGAGCGAGGACGATCATCGTACCGTGTTCGCCGAGGCCCGGCGCGCCGGCATCTGTGCGTTTTCGAGTCCGTTCGACCCGGTCAGCGCCCGGTTTCTCGATGCCCTTGGCGTCCCCTGCTTCAAACTCGGCTCCGGAGAACTGACGAACCTGGCGCTACTGCGCGAAGTCGGCCGATACGGTCGCCCGGTCATCGTCTCGACCGGCATGGCGACGCTCGCCGAGGTCGATCTGGCCGTGGCCGCGCTCGAGGCCGGCGGTTGCACCGACCTCGCCATTCTCCACTGCGTCTCGACCTATCCCGCCCCCTGCGCAGCAATCAACTTGCGGGCCATGCACACGCTGGCGCAAGCCTATCCCCACTATCCGGTGGGCTACTCCGACCATACCTTGGGCGATGAAGTCGTGTTGGCGGCAGTGGCTCTCGGAGCACGCATCATCGAGAAACACTTCACGCTCGACCGCAACCTGCCCGGCCCCGACCACCGTTCATCCCTCGAACCGGCCGAACTGGCCACCATGGTGCAACGGATTCGCCGCGTCGAAGAAGCCATCGGCAGCGGACGGAAGCGGCCGGCCGCGGTGGAACAGGCAACCCGTGAAGTGGTGCGCAAATGGTTGGTGGCCACCACCGACCTCGAACCCGGACACGTGATCGCTGCCGGCGACCTGGTCGCCAAGCGAGCGGCCGGCGACAACGCGGTCTCCCCCGATCTGCTCGACAATGTCGTGGGCATGCGTCTGCACAATATATTGCCGTGCGATGCACCGCTGACCTGGGCCCACCTGCGCGAACGCTGAAGTAACAAGGCAAGACGATGGCCAACTTCTCCCATGTCCTGATGCACGGCAACACCACGGTGTTGCAGGCACTTGGCGTCATCGACAGGAGTTCGCTGCAGGTCGCTCTCGTCGTCGACGAGCGGCGTCGCCTGCGCGGCACCCTCACCGACGGCGACATCCGCCGTGCCCTGCTGCGTGGTCACGATCTGCAGACGCCGGTCGA
>CAZADH010000016.1:0-24208 GCA_964483805.1 uncultured bacterium | reverse complement strand
GTCGAACAGGTCATGAACACCTCGCCCACCACGGCCGGCCTCGACACGCCCGACGACCAGTTGATGGTCCTCATGGTGCGCCGCTCGATCAAAGAACTGCCCATCGTCGACAACGAGGGGCATGTGGTCGGGCTGAAACTGCTGAGCGAACTGGCGCAGATCGAACGCCACGATAACATTGCCGTCATCATGGCCGGTGGCCTGGGCACGAGGTTGGCCGATCTGACCCGCAGCACCCCCAAACCGCTGCTCCCTGTCGGCAACCGACCGATCATCGGCACCATCGTGTCGCAACTGGTGCGCCACGGCTACGGTCGCATCGTCGTGGCCGTGAACTACCTGGCCGAGAAGATCGAGGCCTACCTCGGCGACGGTCGCGCCTTCGGAGCCGAGATCAACTACCTGCACGAGAAAGAGCGCCTCGGCACAGCGGGCGCACTGTCGCTGTTGCCCGAACGGCCCTCGGCGCCGTTCCTGGTCATGAACGGCGACATTCTCGCCTCGGTCAACTTCAACAACGTCATGGATTTTCACCGCGCGTCGGGCCGGATGATCACCGTCTGCGTGCGCGATTTCCAGTTTCGGGTACCCTACGGGGTCATGCAGTTGCACGGCACCGACCTGGTCGGCATCGAAGAGAAGCCGACCCAGAACCTGACCATCAATGCCGGCATCTATGCGCTGAGCCCGGATGTTCTCGACTGGCTCGAACCCGGTCAACCGTGCGACATGCCCACGCTCATCGACCGTGCGATCCGCACCAGTTGCGGCGTCACTTGTTTCCCCCTGCAACAATACTGGCTCGACATCGGCCGCCTCGAAGATTTCGAGCGAGCGCAAGTCGAGTTCGACAGTGTCTTTAGGAGCGACCAGAAATGAAACCACTCAACCAATGCCGCGTCGTCGTTACCGGGGCCGGTGGCTTCATCGGCAGCCACCTTACCGAGCACCTCGTTTCACTCGGTGCCGATGTCACCGCGCTGGTCCGCTACAATTCGCGCGCCGACGAGGGCTTTCTCGACGGCCGCCGCCACGACCGATTGCATGTGGTCGCCGGCGATATCCGCGACCCGTTCGCCGTCGATCGCCTGTTGAGTGAGTGCGACATCGTCTTTCACCTCGCCGCGCTCATCGGCATCCCCTATTCGTACACGGCACCGGCCAGCTACATCGAGACCAACGTCAACGGCACGCTCAACGTGCTCGAAGCAGCACGTAAATACAAGATAAGTAAGGTTCTCGTCACCTCGACATCCGAGGTTTACGGCACCGCGCTGCATACTCCGATGCCCGAGACCCACCCTTTGCAGCCACAATCACCGTATGCGGCCAGCAAGGTCGCGGCCGACGCCCTCGCGCAATCGTACGCCCGCTCGTTCGAGCTGCCGGTCGTGGTGGTTCGCCCCTTCAATACCTTCGGCCCGCGGCAGTCGATGCGCGCCGTCATCCCGACCATCATGGTTCAGGCATTGACGGGCAAACCCGTCAAGATTGGCGACACCTCGCCGGTGCGTGACCTCAACTTCGTCGCCAACACCACAGCCGCCTTTGTCGCAGCGGCTGAAAGCGGGGTCGCCGATGGCCGGGTTTACAACTTCGCCACCGGCCGCGGCATCACCATTGGCGACCTCGCCAAGGTCATTCTCGATCTGGCGGGCAACACCGCCGGCCTCGAAACCGATGCGCAACGCATCCGCCCCGAGCGTTCAGAGGTCCGCGCCCTCATCGGCGATGCCACGCTGGCGCAAACTGAACTGGGGTGGCGCCCTGCCATCACGCTCGAAGAAGGACTCCGCCAAACGCTGGCCTGGGTGAAAGAGAACGCCTCCGTATTCCGCCGCGTCGAGACCTACCACACGTAGGGCGTCGACGGGCGGCCCCAGATTCAGGGCCACAGACCCACCCGCGCACGATGCGCGTAGTGGGCGTTTGTCGCCACGATGGCGGCCCGATACGCGAAGTGGGGCAGCGCGGGGCCGCCGGGGGCGCCCAACCCAGGCCCAGCTCGGCTGCCGCCCCGACGTCAAACCTGCCGGTCGCGCAACAGGATGTCGGCAAGCATCAGATCTGCCTCGGTGTCGATGTCAGTCGACCGCGACTTCGGCATGATGTACCCCACGGTGCCATCGTCGAGGAAGGAACGGTGTTGCCGCACCCACGGCACCCGCGCCACATACACGGCGCCGTTGAGCACGTGAATCGGCGGCAGATCCTGCCGGCGTTCGGTGGCCAGGCGGGCCAGCGGACGTTCGATCACGGGGCGCAAGCGGCCATCACCGGCAACGTGAAACATCCAGTACGGTGATTTGTCGGGCTCGCACACCGAAACCACGGCATCGGCCAAAGTGGCCACCATTTGCTCGAGACAGCCGTCGATGTCTGAGGCAATACGCAGCGGCGACGTGGGTTGCAGCAGAACGACGACGTCATACTCCGGCAATACATCGAGGGCATGCAACACCACGTCGATGCCGGGCGTATCATCGCGCGCCAATTCGGCCGGCCGCACGAACGGCACCTCGCAACCCCACTCTTTGGCGACAGCGATGATCTCGGGGTCATCGGACGACAACACTACCCGATCGGCATACCGCGATTGCCGGGCCACCTCGATCGACCAGGCGATCAACGGCTTCCCGGCCACCATGCGCACATTCTTGCGCGGCACGCCTTTGGAGCCACCGCGGGCCGTCAGCAGAGCCAGTACACGCAGCCCCTCGATCATCGCCGGGTGGACCTGCGAGCAGGAGGCATCGAACGGCCATGGGTTTGCGCGCGCCGAGCCGTTGCCGCACTACGGCTTTCCTTGACCAGTGGACGCGCCGGCACGCCCACGACCGTCGTGCCGTCTGCGACATCGCTGGTCACGACGGCACCCGCGCCAACGATGACGTTCCGACCGATCGTAATACCTTGTATGACAGTGGCGCCAGTGCCGATGTGGGTACCTTCCCCGATCGTCACCTGGCCCGAGAGCGTAACCCCGGGCGCCACGTGCACGTGGTCGCCAATGCGACAATCGTGGTCGATGCTGGCCCGCGTGTTGATGATGATGTTATCGCCCAGCACGCACCCCGGCTGGATCACGGCCCCGGCCATGATCTGCGTGCCCGGGCCGAACGTCAGATCGGATGCGACAATGGCACTGGGGTGCATGATCGGGCAGAACAGGTACCCGCGCCGGGAGAATCGCGCAAACACGTCGCGACGCACGGCCGTCGACCCGACCGAGCCGACTCCGTTCAAGAGCATGACGGCATCGGGTGAGTGGGCTGCCAACGCGCCATCATCACCCAGCCACTCGACCTCGACTGCATTGGCACCGAGTCCCGCGATGCCACGCGGGTCGATGACCCCGAGCAAGCGGTAGTCGAGATAACGCAGTACCTCGAGGATGACCTTGGCATGGCCGCCGGCGCCGACAAGAATCAGGGCCGGAGCCCTCGGCGCGCGCCGGGACGTCGTGCCTGTGCGCTTCTTCATCTTCACACCTCCGCGGGCCGTGCCCAGTCAACGAAACGTTTGGTGAACAGCTCCAGGGTCACCGGGGTCTTCTTCAATTGGTCGACGATGCGCGGTGATGCCTGTCCGTCGCCATACGGATTGACCACCCGGGTGCAGTCGAGAGCGAACGCCCGCGAGATCGTCGCACGAATCGCCTCACGCTCGGCCGGGCAGTCGAGCACCGACGCTGCACGCAGTCGTCCCCGCTGTCGATCCCCGATGTTGACCGTCGGAATCTTGAACGAGGGGGCCTCGTAAAGACCACTCGACGAGTTGCCTACCATGGCATCGACCATAGACAGCGCACTCAGATACCGCCGCTGGCCCAACGAAGCGACGCTGCACGCCCGCTCCCGGTGCGCCGCCACGAACGCCTCGAGCATCGGGATCAACGCGCGCCCCGCCGTGTCGGCATTGGGATGCGTGAATACAAAGGAAACATCGTCACCCAGGGTCGTCAACGCCTGCAACAACTCATCGAACTGGGCTTCGGGGCCAACATCGGCCAGCGCCACCGGGTGAAAAGTCACCAGCAGATTGCGACGGCGCCAGGCAATGCCCAAAGATGCCGCCAGTTGTTCACGTGACATCCTGTCAATATGATGTATGCCATCCAACCCGGGACTGCCGACCACGTGAATCCGCTCGGGCGCCTCCCCCAACTGGGCCACACGACGGGCCGCCTCGCTGTTGGTGACGAAATGCACCTGGGCCATTTTGGTGATCGCGTGCCGGAACGCATCGTCCATGACCCCTTCGGTCAGATCGCCGCCGGCAATGTGCGCCACGGGAATGCGCGCGATCATGGCCGCCTCGACGGCGGCCAGCGTCTCGAACCGGTCGCCCAACACCAGGAGCCAGTCGGGCCGCTTGCGGGCCAGAGCGTCGGCAAACCCGATGACCCCCAGCCCCAGCGACTTGGCGATGCCGACCGGGCTGTCGCTCGACAGCAGCATCTCGACCCGCTCATCAATGACGAAACCGTCGGCTTCGATGGCCTGTACGGTGGCGCCGAACTCGGGCGACAGATGCATCCCGGTCACGTAGGTCGTGAGAGCCAGTTCGCGATCAGCGGCGATTGCGCGCATGACCCAGCACAGCAGGCCATAATCGGACCGGGCCCCCGTGACCACCCCGATCGTAAGTCGTTTGTTATCCATATAATGTATTTCTAGTCGACCGAGGATCCCAAGTCAAGCGCTCGTCGTGAGGGCAACCGCTCTGCGGTTTCGCTCTTCGCGAGCGCAACTCCCCGGGCCGCTGCGCCCCCCATCAATCCCAGAGGTGATACCAGTCCTCGCAACCACTGCACGGCGTGCCGGCCTCGGCAAAAGCCCGGCTCAGGTGGTGCCGCCGGAACTGCCGCTGCGCCTCGCTTTGCCAGTATGCGAGCGGCGAAGAACCGGCAGTCGCGGTCACATGGCGGCCGGCCGCATCGAATTGGCAGCGGGCAATGCGCCCGTCAGCCAATACCTGCAACCGTGACAGCGCGGCAACGCACGGACGGCGCTTCAAGGGCGTGTATTTCGTCGGCATGCCGGCCGGAACCTGGCCGAGAAAGGTGCTGTTGCCGATGATCTGGTGCCACTGGACGCGGGGTTTGATCTTGGGCTCGGGGAACGGCGCCATGTATAGACTGGCGTGCACCTGGCCACTGACCTGGACCCAGTAATTGAGATACGAAAAAGTCTGGTCGTCATTCTCGTTCGCCTTCATGAAGCGAATGCCGATCTCCGGAAAACTGCGGGGCAAGGCTTCCTTGATCGAGATCAGGGTGCTGACCGTCTCTTGCAGTTTGCCCCACGACAACCCCGGCCGCATACGGGCAAACATCGGCTCATCGACGGCATCGACACTGACCGAAAGCAGGTCGAGGTCGACCAACCACTGCGGGACGTCGCCGCTCGGAACCTTCTGCGCATTGGTAATCACGTGGCGATGCCGACGCCCAAAGGCCGAGACCAGGGCCCCGAAGTCCGGGTGGTCGAAAGGCTCACCCATCCCGGAAAAGACCACGCGCAGGTCATCGACAGGCTCGAGTTCGGCCGCGAGTCGGTTCACGGTGGCCACTTCAACAGCCCCACGCTGCAGAGACAACACAGTGTGCGGACAATGTATGCACTTTCCGGCACAGACACCGGTCGGCTCCAACCCGAGGACCAGCGGGCCGGCGTCAAAGAAGGTTGCCAACATGTTTTCGAGACGTCCGCCGTCCGGATACACGAAGGCCGGAGCCGCCAGCGCCTCGGCACCCAGCGTCGCCAACGCGTCTTCCTGCCGTCGCCCGACCAGCCGCAGATCGGCCTGCACCAGGGGCATTCGCGTCGGGTTCGGGGCCGTGCCGGACTTGAACGGATACAGCGGCCGCTGGCAGGCCCACAACAACCCACCCCGCAGATCCATGACGTCGGGGTGCGTCTTGAGCAAACCCACGACGAGGTCGCGGGCGAAAATGGCAAAATTTGCGCCACACAACTGATCGGTCGGGACCGTGAAGTCGAACTCCTCTTCGAGGTGGATTCGCAGCGCTTCACGCACCGTGGCCAACTCGACGAGGAGATTCTCGACCGGCACCACGATCAGATGGTCGAGCTGGTGTTGCTGAAACACCTCGGCCAAAGGCCGCCCTGGCAACGTCTCGGTGCCGAGTTCTGCCGGTTGCGCATAGCGCTCGCGCCGCAACCCCTGAGCCTTGCGCACAAAAAGCGCGGGATCGTACGAGATCGTGGTCAGGCCGAGGGCGGCACCCCGCTCCCGGACGTACCGATGGTGGTCATCGGCGGGCACCAGCAGGAACTGCCGATCGACCCCGGGAATCCGCCCCAAACGCGAGAAGAGCAGATCGAGCGGGGAGAGCCGGTTCGGTTCGCCCGCCGGCGGCTGCCATTGACTGCCCTTGCAGCGGGGAGACCACTCCCCGAAATAGATCAGACCGATTTTGATGTGACGTCTCCTCGTTGGCCCCGAAAAACCGCCGACCTACCCAAGCAATACAAAGTAGGTCATCAAACCATCATGTCGATGATCTGGCCTTTCTGCTCCGCCTCGTTCTGCATCTGCCGATCGCCGGCGCTGATGCGCACCAACTTCTTCGCCAGATCGAGCGATTTGTCTTGATTGGCCTGCAGGATATCGAACAACGCCTGCGATGACTGGACACTGGGATTACTGCCGATCTTCATGATCGCACCTCCATGATCTCGTTCCCAAAATCTCGTAGCAACAACCCACGCCTCGCCACTGAACAGGCAGAACTCACACGGCGAGATTCAGCTTCGCCGGTTTCCCCGGTCCTGAGTTCGGGCCCGACTGCATATGTTTCTTCATGGCCTCGACCCAGGTATTGCGCAGATCTTCCAACAACGGCTTGACCGCCTGCGCCGGCGCTGGATCCTTGCGAACGTTCGCGTCGGCCAATCGGTCGAGAAAAAACAGATAGAGCCGGGCGAGGTTCTTGGCGATCTCGCCCCCGCGATCGTGGTCGAGCGTGGCCAGCAACTCGCCAATGATGGCCTGCACCCGCACGAGGTTGTTGTTCACCTGCTCGTGATCGTCTCGGCCAAACGCATCGAGGGCATGGCCAAGAAAACGCAAAGCACCGTCGTACAGCATGAGCACCAGATCTTCCGGACTCGCCGTGTCGATCTGGGTCTTGCGATACTGGCTCGGTTGGCCGTAACCGCCAATGCTCATGCCTGTCTATTCCCCTATTGATGTGCCGCCCGAATCGCCGCTGCCGACGACTCGAACACCCGGATGTTCTCACGAATCAGCGGCAGGAACACTTCGGTGAAGTGCTGCACCGCCGCGTAGAAATCACGGTTCGCGCGAAGGTGCCGGGCGAGGTTGTTGTCTTGTTCCTTGACCAGCTTCAGCAACTCGCTGTTGTACCGGGTAATGGTTTTCAATGCGTGGTTTGATAGCCAGCCATACAACACGCGGTTCGCCGACACCCGGTCGATATCCTTGGTCATCTGTATCCAGTTCGTTCGCTGGGGACCCGTCAGGTCGTCGATGCGCGTCTCCGGCTGCATCGTTTTTTCCAGTTGCTTGAACAGGTCGAGGTTGCGTCGCGCCAACTCGGCCATCGACGAAAGTTCCCGCAGCATTGCTTTCAACTCGCCCCGCATGGTTTCGACGTTGAACCTCGCCTCGCCTTGCACGGCTTCACGAACAAGCGCGGCCACATCGACTTCTTTGCCCGCGAAGCGCTGGAGCGCATCGGCCAGCGGCAGGTCGGTGGTGTTCTTGAGCGTGACGCCACCGACGGTAGAGTTGATCACCTCGCGGTCGAGGATCTTGAACCGATCTTCGAACCACTGTCGGTAGATGCCACGCTTCCCTTGCAGGCGATGCGAGCCCCATTTGTTGATATAACTCGAGATCTCGTGTTCGAGCGAACTCAGATGCGTGACATTGTTGAAGTGCACATCGTCAGAATACGATCCGCGGGCGTGCAGCATCCCGTCTTCGAACGATAGATCGAGGCCGACCATGACGATGGGGCTGCAGTCCATCTTGAGCGCGAGGTCGAACGCCGTCGTCGAAATCGAACCCCAGCACTCGATGATGCCCTTCTCTTCACAGTGGTCTTTGGCCCACTGCAACATGTTGCCACCGAAATCCATGATCATCTTCGGCCCGGTGAACGTCTTGAAAATCCGCGAATTCACCATGGTCTCGACGGCCAGAACGACCTCGGACTCGTTCTCGACACCGACGAAGTCGAGCGCATTGAGATACGACGTATCGGCGGCACAAACGATGTCCGGCCGAACGCCGCGTTCGACCAATTGCCGAAACGCCGTATCGACGGCAATGATTGGGAACTTGCCCTTCGCCTGCTTCAACTCCGGAATCACGTATTCGAGAGATGGGCCCGCCGCAACCACGATCGCCGGCACGCCACTGAACTTGCCAAACAGTCGACCGATGCCGGGATTTGCCGCAAAATACGGCAGGTTGCGCAAGCAATTGCGTTCGAACTCGTGCACGGTACCGATAATCGTGACCATGTTGCCCTTCGAACGACGGGCGATGTACACGATCTTCTCTTTGATTTCACGGAAGTACTGCTCGTTGACCGAGAGACTCGCGGGGTGTTCGAAAATGCGAAAACCATCGATCCGGCCCCAGTCGAGCAACCGGTTCCAATGATTGCCAAACGTCACGGCATCGGTCCCGATGAACCAATAGACCGAGGGCATATGCAGATACCGAGTCGCGTCACGCGTTTGCAGATAGGCAACGAACACTTCCGCATCAGGCTCGACAACGACCAGGGTGTACGGCAACGGCGACCCTTCCAGTTGCTCATGGACAGCATCGAGCGCATAACCCAATCCCAACCCAAGGATGACCACGAGATTGGTGTCTTCGACTTTGCCGACCTGGGCTCGTGCTTCGCCGATCGGATCGTACCGCGAATGCAACTGGACTTTGCGCCCATCGGGAACCCGCAACGCGGCGGTGAGTGGCCCCGCCTTGCTGGGCGTCACTTCGACACGGCCCGCCGCGGCAGCCCCCATGGACGCATATTGCCTGGCCAATTCCGGGCTGCGCGTGGCCATCGCAGCAAGATTCATTTCAAAAATGGCTGTGGTCACTGCACCTTCCCCTGGAGCCGGGCAAGAACTGACAATACAGTGTCAATACATTCGCTCAGCTCGTATTGCAGGCTGTCGGCCAGACCGATCCAATCTTTCTGCATCTGCGCCATGACCATGGCGTCGACGACTTTGAGCAACTGGTCGGACGCCGCTCGCAACGGCATCTCGAAGGCGCCGCCTCTGGCTTCGGGATAAGCCATGGGCAGACTGTTGAGTATTTTCGCCAACCAATCGAGCTGCGTCACCACGGTGCCCATGTCTTTCAGGCCGTCGTTGAACCTGCCTTGGCGAAGCAGCTCCGCCGCCCGCGCCGCCGTCTCTTTGAGTTCGGGCAGCACGGTCGCGGTATCGGCCACGCCCTCACGCACCAGATCGACCGTCTTGACCGCATCCAGCACCAGCTTGCCCTTGGCCGGCAACCGCTCGAGATCATCGGGCGGCAGATCGGAGATGTCTTGCCCATCGCAGGTGATACGCATCAACACTCGCCCCTGTTGCGACAAGCGCTTTTCGATCTCGCCCAGAATGGTGGCAAGGTTGTCACCCTTGGGAACATCGTGGTCATCAAGTGTCACATCATCGAGGACGATCTCGAGGCGTTGCGTCATGATCCGGTGGAACTCCGATCAACCGAGTTTGGCCAGTTGCGATTGGAATGCCTGGCTCTGGCTTTGAAAGTTCGAAATCGTGGTTTCGAGTTGAGCATACTGTTTGATCAGCGAATCTTCTTTGCGCGCGAGCGCGTCCTCTTGCGCGGTAATCTGTTTGTTCAACAAGGCAATTTGCCGGTCCATCGAACTGCTCGCCGACACGGCGCCGCTGCGACCAACCCGCCGCGTGAGAAACCCGTCGGATTTCGTGAACTCGTTGAGCGTCGCCTTGAGGCGACGGGCAATACCCATCTGACCGGTCGACGCGGCATCCTTGCCGAATACATCGGCAACCTTGTCGGGGTTCGTCTTCAACGCTTCCATGAGCTTGTCGGTGTCGGTAATGGTCAGCCGCCCCCGCTGCGTGTCGGTGTACGCCGAGCCGACCGCCCCGGTGGTGATACCGATGGCCGCCAGACTCTTCATGGTCGAGTCGAGACCCGGCACGATGGCAGTCATGACCTCACGCATGCGTGTCCGCACCGACGACAGCGTGGTGTCACCGTTGAGCAGACCCACCTTCAGCTTGGCCTCGTAGTCTTTCACTTCATCGGAAGAAAGCGAACTGCGCTCGGTCTCGGTGAGCGGTTGCAGGATGGCCCCGTCGCTTCCCTTCAATCGCGTCTGCGTCAAGTTGTCGTAGACCAGATCGGTCACTTCGTTGTACAACTTGATGAACTCGTCGATCGCCTTCTTGGCCGTCTCGGTGTCGGCCGAAACGGTGATCGTCTCGCCGGCCGACGAGGTCACGCCGCTCAAGGTCAGCGTCGTCCCCTGCAGCACATCGCTGACCGAGTTCGACTGTCGGACAATCTCGGCCCCGCCATACATACCCTGTATGCTGAAAATCGCATTTTGCCCGATTTCCTGAGCGGCCCGGTCCATGCCCATGACCGACAATAGGTTGCTGGTGTCGCCCGCAGCACCGACCGACACGGCAGTGTTGCCGGTTCGCAGCGACGTGAGGATGAACCGACCGTTCTGCGAGTCATATTCGGCCCGCACGCCGGCCTTCGTATTGGTGTTGATCGCATCGATGACATTCTGGACCGTCATCGTCGCCGGGTTCAACACGTTGAACTGGACACCATTGATCGTGAACGTACCGGCGGTGATCCCCTGGGTGAATCCGGCGCTCGACAGCGTGGATTTCACCTGGATATCGGCGATGGCGTGCGAACTCTCGAGCGTCGTCGATACGGCAGTCCCAGAGGCCGCCACGCCGTTGAGGTTGAGCGCCGCGGCAAGGTTGCCGGTCTGATCGGCAACGCCGATGCTGCTTGTGGACCCGCGCGATGCGCCAACGATCGTCACCTTGCCGGTGGCCGCATCGAGGAAAGCATCGGCTACGCCGTCGAGTTCTTTGATGCGATCGAGCACCGTATTGATGCTGTCGGTGGCGGTATCGTATGACACTGTATTTACAGTTCCGTCGACCGTTATCTTCAGCGCACCCGTCCCGGGTATCACCGCCGTATTCAGCGGCAGGCCAGCGTCTTGCAGAGGCAGCGTCGCCGCCTGGGCCGCCGAGACCCCACCAATCGATCCGGTGCTGACCGCCTGCGCCGACCCTTGTTGATTGCCCGAAAGCAGGAAGGTTGCCGCGAGAAAATTGCTCGTGTCAGCGCCGCTACCCAGGCCGATCGGCAGGTTCTTTCCGTCTTTGCGCGTCAGCTTTATCGTGTCGCGCGACGCATCGTAGGTCGCGTTGATTCCTGTGCTGTTGGTGATTCGCGTCAATACATCTTGCAACGAATCGGAACTCGAATTGATCTGGATCTGGACACCATCGACGGTGATCGTGCCATTCGTCACCTTGGTGGCCATCGATTGCGACACCAGCGGTCGCCCGGTGTCCCGTGTCGAAGCCATCGACGAGGCAGCGAACATCGTTTTCGTGAAGTTCCCGCCGACGTCCGAGAAGATGAACGACTCGGAAGCCCCGGTGTTGGTATTGATGAGCTGCAGTTTGCCGCTCGCTTCATCGATACGGAACTCGATTTTGCGATCGTTCGGATTGCCCGTCGCCACACCTGATTTGGTCAGCGTGGGGCTCAGGTCGATCTGGTGGTTGAGCGAACTGACCGCCTGGCTCAAAGTCATGTCGCCGCTCAGAGCGAAGTTCACATCGGGCTGGCCACCCCAGGCCAGCTTCATCGACACCCCGCCAGCCAGGCCAAGATCCGATAACCGGGTGTCACCGCCCGAACGAAGCGCGAGCGTCGAGCGTTGAATCGGGGTGTTCTTGTCCGAAGTGACCTGTCCACCGAACAGCGTGGACACAATCGTGCCCGACCCGTTCTTGATGGTCAGCGACTGCGTATTGTCGAACAGGTGAAACTCGACCTGGTTCGATGTCTGGTTGTAACGGGCGCGCAGCTTGCCCTTCAATGCCGTGTTGGCGTCGATCTTCGCATTGATGGCGGTGATCGCATCGCCCACCGTCGAGTCGGCAGTGATGCCGGCCAGGTCGAGGTTGTGAGAACCCGTCGCCGTGTCGACCTGAATCGAACCGGCCGTGGCGCCGATCTGGCCGAGCGTCAGGTTGCTACCGCCCACAGAGGCCAACGACTGCAAATACTGGCCTCGTTCGAGCGGCCGCGCCAGTTGGCCGACGCTGAGCGCTTTGGTCGCCGTCGCAATCTGCTTGACCACGACAGTGTGACTGCCCACAGACGCACTCGTGGCCGCCACAGCCGACACCATGCGGGAATTCGTCGATTCGACCTTCTTGTTGTTGAAGGTCCGGGTGAAGGTCAGATCGGTGGCCTTGTTCTGCAACTCGAACAGCTTCAAGTTGATGTCTTGCAGCATGGTTCTCTGGTATTGCAAAACATCGCGTTTCTTCCCGATCTGGTCGATCGGAATGCGCTCGGCAGCGATCAGCTTGTCGATCAGGCCTTGCGTGTCGAGCCCTGACGCCAGACCACCGACCCACAGTTTGCTGCTGGATGCACCGCTAACCATGCGAGGCCACCGCCTTCCTTATGCGTGTCGAGAACGTGCATCGACACGATCCGCCTTTCGGATCTTGACTATCCTACTATAGATATCGGCATTTCCCGAACTTTCCCCAATGCACAAATTCGCGAACCCTCGGGATTTTTCCCGCGGCTCGCACGAGCATAACGCCCCTTCCGCCCGCGCGAAACCACCCGCAAGCGCGGAAAGACCGGCGATCCAGATTGTCAGTGCAGGATTTGGCGCTACGTCAGGCCTTTTTGTCGAACAGCAACCCGATGTAGTCGCGCATCTTGGCCACCAGATCCAGCACATCCTTCGACGGGATCTCACGAATCACGCGTGAGGTGTTCTGATCGACCACCGCGACCATGAACTCCTTGGTCTTGTCGTGAATCTGGAACCGAATCGAGCGGTCGAATACCAGCGCCGTCTTGTTCAGCTTGTCGACCGCCTCGGCCAGCTTCTCATGCTGCGCCTCGGGGTCGCTTTGTTCGGCCTCCGCCTTGGCTGCCTGCTGCTCCATCGGATTGGCTGGAGCCTCGGCAGGACGCGGAATGCCGAGGTCAACGTCGGCCGGTGCAGGCGATGGACTCGGCACCGGAGCCGTCGTGCCACCGGAAACGAGAATTGCGCCATTGATCTGCACAGAATTGATACCCATAACCTTCTCTCCTTACGCTCGGAATCCGTGTTGGGCGGGGCCGTCCTCCGTGACATGCCCCGCCCACACAGGATTATCCATTACTGATCGCTGCTACTGCGTTACCGCAACAGTTGCAGCACGCCTTGCGGGACCAGGTTGGCCTGGGCCAGCATTGCGGTACCAGACTGCGAAATGATCTGGTTGCGGGTGAACCCGATCATCTCCTGGGCCATGTCCGCATCGCGGAGTCGGGACTCTGCGGAGGTCAAGTTCGTGTGGATGTTCCGCAGGTTCGAGATCGCATGATCCAGGCGATTCTGGTAGGCACCCAGCTTCGCGCGCTCCGAGGAGACCTTGTCGATGGCGATGTTGATCTTACCCAGCGCCGTGTTCGCATCCTTGGTCGAGGTCATCACGAGGTTCTCGACACCAAGAGCGGCCGCGGTCATGTCGAGCAGGGCTACTTCCATCGTCTGGCCCTGATCCGCACCGATCTGGAACTGCGGTCGATTGTTCACGACATGCAGACGGAAGTCGGAGGCACCGGTACCCTCGTAGGTCTTACTGTTCACACCGAAGTTGGTCAACGTGCCGAAGTCAGTGCTGCCACTGACATCAGTGACACCGACGAACGTATTCTCGCCCGAGAAGTTGGACCCGATCCGCAGCCGGTGGTCAGAAGTCAGAGTCGCAGTCGCACGAACCTGATCGGCTGCCGGTGTTGCCGCAATCTCGGCGTTGATGATCGAGACCACGTCGTTGGCATTGGTGAACACGTTACCGATGATGCTGTCGACACCGATACCAACAATGCTCGTGGTGTGACCCAGGTGGTCGGTGATCAACAAACTCACGTTGCTGACGCCGAGCGAGTAGTACGTGTTGAACCCGAAGATCAGATTCTGACCATCTGGGGTGAACGTGGGATTGGCTGCCGTTCCGCCCGTACCATTGCTCGTCGTCGTGGCATACACATGGAGCTTGTTCGCCATATTGCCCTGGTCGACGACATTGAAGTTCGACGTCTGACCGGACTCCAGACTTCGGAACAGCACGACACCCGCGCTGTTGTAGGCACGAACCATGACACCACCGCCGGCCAGAGTCGTATTGATGTCGGAAACAACGCCATCAACGGTTCCGTAGGCGATGTTCAACACGACCTGCTGACCCGTCCCGTGAGAGTCGGTCAGCGAGAACGTCGCGTTGTTCGTCGAATAGTCGAGATCAGCGGTATCGTACCCGACGGCCTGCGCCGTGGTTCCACTCGACCCGGTGTAGCGGCCATTCGTCATACCCACGGAGCGGGCACCAGTACTGGTGTTCGACACACTGACCAGGGCTCCCGAACCGGTGTCCAGACTGTTCAGTTGCAGTTTGCCGCCACTGGCGGATGCCAGAACGCGCACCGAGTTGTTGGTGGTGTAACTGTTGATGACCGAAGCGATCTGTTCCAAACTGAAGCTGTTCGTGCCACCGTTACCGATACTGACATCGATCGAATTGCCCAGATAGTCCGAAATCCCGATGCTGATGTCGGTGACGGAACCCACGCCCAGGGTCGCCTGCGAACCAATCGCCGCACCCGACGTCACGCTGTCGAAGGCGATGTCAATGCCCGGCAGCAGGCCCGAAGTGCGCCCGGTGCTGGTCTGAGCGGTCATCGCATTCGAACCGTCGAGATTGCTGACGCGCACGCTGTGAACCGAGTCAACCGCCTGCACGAGCGTGGCAAAACCCAGGGCGTTCACGATGCCCTGGTCGGCACTGATCGTGATCTCACCCTCGCGGCCGGTGCGACCCGAGATAACCTGCAGGGTGCCGGGGGCCTCCGAGAAACCCAGGTTTACGTTCACAACACTCTGGGCGACACCGAGCTTGTCGGTGATGGCATTCTGCAGAAGCGTCGCCAGTTGATCGAGCGACAGATCTTTGGTCACCTGGATCTCGGTGTTCTTTGAATTCGCGTGCACATAGATGGTCTGTGCACTGTCGAGCATGAACACGCCGTTGCTGTCGTAGAAGTTGGCGATGTCCTCGAGCTTGGTCGCCGTCGAGGCTGCGTCGCTCGTGCCCTTGATGGTCATGATGTTCGACCGCAGCTCCTGGGCGGTACCGGCCGTGGTCTCGGTGACCTGCACATGATACTCACCCTGTGCATTGGCCAGACCCGTGACCACACCACGACCACCCATCGACGAACTCGAAACGAGAGCCGTCTGCGAGCCGTCGAGCAGCTTCTTGGTGTTGAACTCGGTGTTGCGCGCAATACGATTGAGGTCGTCGCGCAGGGTGATGACTTCTTTCTGGATCTCGAGGCGGTCGTTGCTGGTCAACGTGTCGTTGCCGGCCTCGATGGCCAGTTCGCGCATGCGTTGCAGGATGCTGTGACTTTCGTCGAGCGCGCCTTCTGCGGTCTGGATCATCGAGATGCCGTCCTGGCCATTCAGGATGGCTCGAGACAGACCTTTGATCTGGCGGCGCAGTTTCTCGCTGATGGCAAGACCTGCGGCGTCGTCAGCGGCGCGGTTGATGCGAAGACCCGAACTCAGTTTCTCGAGCGACTTGCCCAGCCCCTCTTGGGTCTTCACCAATGTGTCGTGGGTTTGGATAGCCAGAACATTCTGGTTGATACGCAGTGACATAAGATTCCTCCTTGAATCTTGTCGAAAACCGGCGCGTCCTTGCACCGGTGCTTTGTCAAACCTCTACGGGGAAGGTTGCCAGCTCTTCCGTGACCTCCTTGTCACAACGTCGGTTTTCATCGCGGGGTGATCGCGCCCAGATTTGACGCTTTTTCCCCTATCGCTACTTAGTTTATCGACCAGAATTGCAGCGAACTGTTGTGCCGATTTCCGACGCAATTGTCATGCAGCGAGACTCGAACAAGGACGAGATCGATGTTTCACTGCCCGATAGCCTTTTTTCAACGATTTTCGACCATTTTCATAGTCACACGAGTTCCAAACTCTTTTTCGGCGAGGTTTTCGGGTGATCCGAGGGCGATCGGCCCTGCGTGCTTCGAGGGGGCCTCGAGTGATCCGCCCCTCCCCCTGCCCCGACCCGCGACCTTCATGCGGTCAAGCGGGTCAGAGCGGGGGCGTCAGCGAGTCGACTGACTCGCGCGGAGAGCGGATTACTTCAGCAGTTGCAGCACCGACTGCGGCAGTTGGTTGGCCTGGGCCAACATCGCCATACCCGATTGCGAGACAATCTGGTGGCGGGTGAAGCCGACCATCTCTTGGGCCATGTCAGCGTCACGAAGTCGGGACTCGGCAGACGTCAGGTTCGTGTGGATGTTGCGCAGGTTCGACACTGCGTGCTCCAACCGATTCTGATAGGCGCCCAGCTTGGCCCGTTCCGACGAGACCTTGTCGATCGCGATGTTGATCTTGCCCAACGCCGTGTTGGCGTCTTTGGTCGAGGTCATGACCAGATTGCTGACGCCAAGGGCGTCTGCGGTCATGTCGAGCATGGCGACCTGCATCGTTTGGCCTTGATCGGCGCCGATCTGGAACTGAGGGCGGTTGTTCACCACGTGCAGACGGAAGTCCGACGCACCGGTTCCGTTGTAGGTGCCGCTCTGCATCCCGAAGTTGGTCAGCGTACCGTAGTTCGTCGAAGCACTGACATCGGTGACACCCACGAAAGTGTGCTCGCCCGAGATGTTCGCGCCGATCCGCAGACGGCGGTCATCGGTCAAGGTCGCCGTCGCACGCACCTGGTCCTGGGCCGCAGTGGCAGCGATCTCTTCGTTGATCACCGACACGACATGCGCCGCGTTCATGAACACGTTGCCGATGCTGGTGAACACGCTGATTCCGGTGATGCTGGTGGTATGGCCCTGGTTGTCGGTGATCAGGAAACTCAAGTTGATCGACGCCCCACCCTCATTGAAGGTGTTGAAGCCGAAGATCGTCACCGCGCCGTCTGGCGTGAAGCTCGGATTGGCTGCAGAACCACCGGTACCGTTGCTGGTTGTCACCGCGTACACATGCAACTTGTTCGACAGGTTTTCGCCATTGGTGATCTGGAAGTTCGAGGTCTGGCCGCTCTCCATCGAGCGGAACAGCAGCACGCCGGAACTGTTGTAGGCGCGCACCATGACCCCGCCCGCCGCCAACGTCGTATTGATATCCGAAACCACGCCGTCCGTCGCACCGTAGTCTCGATTCAGAATGACGATGCTCGAGTTACCGTGTGAATCGGTGACCGTGAAGCTGACGTTGTTCACCGCCATGTTCAGATCGGCCGTGTCGAAACCCACGTGTTGCGCCGCGGTACCACTCGAACCGGTGTAGCGACCGGCTGCGAAGCCAACCTGCAGGCCACCGGCACTGACATTCACGACATCAATGTAGGCACCCGAACCCAGATCGACGGTGTTCAACTGAATCTTGCCGTTGCTGGTCGTCGCATTCACCCGCACCGGAGGCACCTGGTTCGTGGTGAAGCTGTTGATGACCGACACGATCTGCTCGAGGCTGAAGCTGTTGGTGCCGCCGTTGCCGACACTGACCGCCACCGAGTTGCCGAGGTAGTCGGCAATGGTGAAGGTGATATCGGTCACGCCACCGACACCCATCGTCGCCTGCGAACCGATCGCAGCACCGGACGTCACCGCGTCGAAGGCGATGTCGATCCCGGGCAGCATGCCCGACGTGCGGCCCGTGCTGGTCTGCGCGGTCACCGGGTTCGAGCCGTCGAGTTCGCTGACACGAACCGAGTGCACCGAATCGACCGACTTCACCAGCGTGGCAAACCCGAGGGCATTGAGGATGCCCTGGTCGGCGCTGATCGCGATTTCACCTTCCGTGCCGGGCCGACCCGAGTAGATCTGCAGCGTTCCGGGAGCCTCGGAATAGCCCAGGTTCACGTTGACACGGCTCTGCTTGATGCGGAGCTTGTCGATGATCGCGTTCTCCATCAGCGTCGACAACTGGCCGAGCGACAGGTCTTTGGTGACCTGAATTTCAGCCGTGTTCGTGTTGCCGTGCAGAGTGATGGTCTGCGCGCTGTCCAGCATGAACACGCCGTTGCTGTCGTAGAAGTTGGCGATGTCCTGCAGCTTCGTCGCGGTCGACGCGGCTTCGCTCGTGCCCTTCACGGTGAACAGGTTCGAGCGCATCTGCTGGGCGGTACCGGCCGTGATCTCAGTGACCTGGACCCGGTATTCGCCCTGGGCATCGGCCAGCCCCGAGACAATGCCGCGGCCGGCGATTGATGATGAGGAGATCAAGGCTGTCTGTGAGCCGTCGAGTAGTTTCTTGGTGTTGAACTCCGTATTGCGCGCGATGCGATTGATGTCGTCGCGCAGTGTCACGACTTCTTTCTGGATCTCGTTGCGATCGTTGCTGGTCAGCGTGTCATTGCCCGCCTGAATCGCCAGCTCGCGCATACGCTGCAGGATGCTGTGGGTCTCGTCGAGAGCTCCTTCGGCCGTCTGGATCATCGAGATACCATCCTGAGCGTTCAGGACGGCGCGCGACAGACCACGAATCTGCCGACGCAGTTTCTCGCTGATGGCGAGGCCGGCGGCATCATCGGCTGCCCGATTGATGCGCAGACCGGAGCTCAGCTTCTCGAGCGACTTGCCCAGTGCTTCCTGAGTCCGAGAAAGCGTGCCGTGGGTTTGAACCGCGAGAGAGTTTTGGTTGATGCGCAGTGTCATGAGATTCCTCCTTGAATCTTTCATAATCGACGCGTCCTTGCGTCGATGCGCCACGTAACCGTTCAGTTTTTTACAACCCGATCAGTGTTCCCTAGGCCAACCTCCTTGGTCGGTCAGAAGATGTCACCCAGGCCTGGTCCCGGCTGCATCCGCAGCAAGACCACGACCTGTCACCTGTGTCGGCAACATCGCGCGTTTAATTGATACGGAGAAGAGATCTTCTGAGGTCAGAGAGAGCAGATAACAGCGCAATCAATACGACGTATTGATTTCCGCACTCGCACCCGACACCCGACACCCGACACCCGACCGCGCGCACGAAGCTCGAAGCTGGGGCGGGTAGACAACCGGTGGGGCAACAACCCTGGTGGATCAAGATCGGTGTCTGGTGGGGCGGGCTGTTGCGGTGCCTTACTGGATCAAAAACACCGACCCCCTCGAGCGCGGGGATGCGCGAAAGGGGGTCGAAGTCTCGATCAGTCCCGGATCGAAGACTCGACCGGACCAGGAAGATCGTTTACTGGAGCAGCTTGAGCACCGACTGCGGCGTCTGGTTGGCCTGGGCGAGCATGGCGGTTGCCGACTGCTGCAGGATCTGCGAGCGGGTCATGTCGATGACCTCGCGGGCCATGTCGACATCGCGGATGCGCGACTCGGAGGCCGACATGTTCTCGAGACCCACACGCAAGCTGTTCATCGTGTAGTTCATGCGGTTCTCGATGGCACCCAACTTGGCGCGCTCGCTCGAGATCATCTGCAAGGCCTTGTCGACCAGGCCGATCGCTTGCTGCGCCGTGCTGACGTTGGTAACGTCGAGATCCTCGACGCCCAGGGCGCGAATATCGGTGCGGATGATGTTGGCCTTGGCAAAGTGACCCTGGTTCGGGCCAATCTGGAACTCGATGAACGCATCTTTCACGTGCATCGTGTAGGCATAGTCACCGACGCCATTGGCGTAGGTCTGCGCTTTCAGACCGAGGGTCGCCAGACCATTGTTGGTCGAGGTCGGATCCGACAGGTCGGCGATGACCACCGAACCCCGCTAGCCAGGCGTTTTGGCGTAGATCTTGATCGAGTTGTTCGACAACACGTCGGACGCGAGGTTGACCGCGTTGGCGTCCATGACGCTGTTGATGATGTTGGCAATGCTGGTCATCGAGTGGAACGCCAGGCCGATCGAAGCGTCCCCCGAGTCGAACGACAGATAGGCGCCCTTGCCCGTTTCGTCAGCAAAGAACAGGCTGAGGTTGTCGGGCACCAGGTTGTTTGGATCTTCGGCGATGTTGATGCCGTAGAACGCCGCCATCTGATCGTAGGCGAAGTTCTGCGACGCCGGCATCCCATCGAACCCGGTGCTGGTCGTCGTGCCACCGACGATCTGCAGTGCCGAGAAGATGCTGACCGCACCCGCAACGCCACCGTTCAGACCCGAGTTGTCGCTGATGGTGAAGTTCGAATCGACCCCGGTCTCGAGCGAGGAGATCGAAAGGATGCCGCCCGCATCGTAGGCGCGCACCTGCATCGAACCCATCTGCAGGTTGATCGCCTCGACCAGGGACGCCATGCCGCCGGCCGTGTAGTTGCCGCCGAGGTAGATGCTGACCGAGTTGCCGTGCCGATCGGTGATCGAGAAGGCGGCGTCGGTGACGCCCACCGTGGCGACGTTGTAGGACGGCAGCGTATTCGTGCCCTTCAATCCGCCGGCGATACCGTTGGTGCCGGTGAAACGTCCATTGGCGATACCCAACGGATTGGCCACGCCCGGAACGCCGTTATACGTTGTATTGCTGATCGACACCCAGGCAGCGGAACCGGTGTTCAGCGTATAGAACTCGATCGCGTAGGCATCGTTGATCCGTGCCTTGACGCGCATGTTCGGGTCGGCCAGCGAGATCTGCTCATTGATCGACGCGACCAGGTCCTTCATGGCATAGGCGCCACCACCGGTGATCGAGATATTGGCGAAACCGGTGCCGGCTCCACCCGCGGGCACGTTGTCATCGAGGGTGAAGTTGATGTTATACGACACCGAGACGCCCAGCTCACCGGTCATGGTATTGGTGAAGGCGTTCGTCGGCGGTGTAAATACAAGGTCAAGACCCTGGATCAGACCAGCGGCACGGTTGCCGGCGATCTTGGTGTTGACCGTTTTGCGGGCAATGGCCTCAGGGCCGGTGTTGGTGACGGCAATCGAGTAGACCGGATCCACGGCCGGCACGACTTCCTGGAATCCCAGCGCTTTGACCAGGCCTTCCTCACCGGTAAAGGTGATGCGGCCAATCCGACCGACCTTGCCGGAAATCACCTCGATCTGGCCGTTGTTCTCACCAGAGGTTTTCACGGTCGCGGTCGACCCATCGAAGTGCAGACCGTCGCCGAGCTGATCGGTGGTCATCGCCGCCTGCATGCGGGACGCCAGGTCGCTCAACTTGAGGTCCTTCGAAATCACGAAGGTCGTATTGTGGTTGTCGCCTTGCACATACAACGTGCTCGGCTCCTCGAGCAGGAAGTTGCCGAGATTGTCGTAGAAGTTGGCGATCGACTGCAGCGTTGTATTGCCATCAGCAATACTGCCGTTGGTCTTCGTAAAGATATTGGAACGCTGCAACTGCGCCCCGCCCTTTTCGGAGGTCGGCAGCACCACGATCGAGAAGTCCGAGAAGGTGGCGACCTCGCCGGTCACGACCCCGTCGATCCCGGTCGGATCGGAACTGCTGATAATGGCGGTGCCGCTGCCGTCGAGCAGTTTCTTGGTATTGAACTCGGTTCCGTAGGAGATCCGGTTGATGTCCTCTTTGAGCTGGTTGATCTCTTTCTGGATCTCGAGCCGATCGGTCGAGGTGAGCGTGTCGTTGCTCGATTGCAGCGCCAGTTCGCGCATGCGATGCAGCATCGACTGCACTTCGTTGAGCGCGCCTTCCGCGGTCTGGATCAACGAGATGCCGTCCTGCGTGTTCATGATCGCGCGATTGAGGCCGCGCACCTGCGTGCGCAGCTTTTCGCTGACGGTAAGGCCGGCGGCATCATCAGCGGCTCGGTTGATCCGAAGACCGCTGGACAGGCGTTCCAACGAACCCGACAGTTTCTCGTCATTGATGACGAGGTTCTTGTGGTTGGTCAGTGCCGTGACATTGGTGTTGATTCGCAGGCCCATTTGTTTGCCTCCATACAGTTTGGGACGTTGGCCTTGTTTTGTGGCCTTTTGTCCCCTTCTACTCAATCCATCGGAATTCCCAGTCCTATTCCGTTAGGCCGGAATTCCGCGGATACAGGTCATTAGACTAAGTTATCGACGAGTTCCCTCGCCAACGATAGTGTTTTCTCCGTTTTTCGATCATTTTGGCGATTCCTTCTTGCCGAGCCCCTTGAGGATATCGCCAGGCAGGCTCTTGAGCGGGTCGAAGGCCTTGGTCTTGGCGGCCTCGCGGTTCTCGCGCTGGATCTCTTCATAGATCTCGAACCGGTGCACCTTGATCGATTTCGGCGCATTGATGCCGATCTTCACCTGGTCTTTGCCAATGTCGACCAGAACGATCTCGATGTTGTCACCGATGATGATCTTCTCGTTGACTTTGCGGGTCAGTACCAACATCAGCCGCGATCCTCCTTGGCAGGATTCGCGGGTTTGTCGAGAGACTTCTTGACTTCCTGGATGCGGGCTTCGCGACGCGCCATTTCATCGACGATCGAGGCGCGCAGCGGATGATTGACATTGGTGGAGATGACCTGGCGGGCTTTGCGGTTGGCAACGTTGATCACCAGCGGCCCCTGCAGGTTGGCCGTCATGCGGCGCGGATCCTCGGGAATGGTGACGATGACGTAAAGGAGCACCTCTTCGGGCTTGGTCAGGCCGAGGAAGGCGGTGTCGTCGTCGCTGATCTCGAGGTCGTATTCAAAAAGGAAGTTCAGCGGTTCGATGACGATGAACGCGAGGTTGCCATCGTCAATACATTGTAACCACCGGAACGGACTGTTTTCCTGCGCGTTGAGCACGAGGTACCGATGGTAGTCCTCGAATCCGAGAATGCCGTCAGGGAACTCGATGATGTCGTGAGGATTAACCTCGATCTCGCCGAACCGAGAGGTCGAAATCTTCATCGGGTTCGCGTCCTGTCCCTTTCCGGATGGGGTGTTCGTCGGGGGCGATTTTCGGACCGCAGCAGCACTCATCGTTCAGTCACCGTTCAGCGAAGGTAGTCGGACAGCGTCAATTGCAGGACGCGACTGCCGGCCTGAAGAGCCGCCTGGAAAGCCGTTTGCAATTGAGTTAATCGAGTCATTGCTTCTGCCACATCTACATTTTCGACAACGTCGAGCATTTTGTTTAGGTTTAACTTGTTGGTCGTCAGTTTTTCTTTGCAGTCGGTGGCACGGTTGGTGCGGGCGCCGGTCTCGGCGTGCCACTGCAGAACCCGCTTCAGATCCTCATCGAGCACCTTGATGCTCTGTTCGCTGACCGCCACGTTGTCGTTGCGCAACAGGTTGTCGCGCAGGTCGGTCAGCGTCTCGAAGATGCTGCGACTGGCGCCGAAGCCCGCCGCCGACGCGCTCGCCTGTTCCGGTTCGCCCTGGTCGCGCACCTTGATGAAGCCCTGGCCCTTGGTGTTGGTCAGGTTGATGCGCTTGCCGTCGCCGTCGACCCAGGCGGTCAGGTTGAACCGCGGATCGGCGGTCGTCATGCGGTCCATCAGGTCGCCCACGGTCTTCACGCCGGTCAGGTCGATGGTTCCCGAGAACTCGCCGCTCTGCACGTACACGGTGCCCAGGGGCATCCCCTTGCCGCCGTTGAGCGCGCCAATCACGGTCTTGTCGGTGATCGCCGGGAAAGTGATCGTTTGCGCAACCTTATTAACGGTAATAGTAAATGTATGGATCGCTAAATTGCCGCCGGCATCAGCCGCAGTGCAGGTAACGGTCGTAACGCCGATCGGGAAAACCATATCAGCTGTGACCGCGGTCGGGAATATCAATCCTGAATTTGGGTCAGGGATCAAATTTGGGATCGTGCAATAAGCGCTTAGCGTCGCGGGAAGACCGGCGTCGGCATCGGTAACAACCGGCGCAATCGCAACCTGGGCGCCGCTCAGAGTAGTTGCTCCCACAACCAGGTCAGCCTGGGTGATGACCGGAGCGATGCCGTCGGAAACCGGAGAATTGTTCATGAGCG
>CAZADH010000015.1:0-43107 GCA_964483805.1 uncultured bacterium | reverse complement strand
AGCGCCGCCATGGCGGCGAGGTTGTTCACCAGGCCGAGGCGTTCGTCGGCGTCGAGGGTCATCACCTCGCGCAACGACCCGCGAACGCGCATGCGCACCCGCCCGCCATCGGTCGCCGGTTCGACATGAACGTCGGACGCTCCCAGTTCATGGGCGCGCGTAATGATCCGGTGGAACAAGGTGCTCATGACCGGCCTCCAGTAGTGTCGCCGCACGGGGCTCCAGGAGCCTGATGCAAACGGACGACTTCGTCAGTCACTGGCCATCGGCCCAGGCGTGGGGTCGGCCCGGTGCAGGATGAGGTAGATCTTCTCGACTTCGTCGCGTGAGTTCTTGGTCGACAGCATGAGGAACGGCACCTTGCCCCGCGACACCACCTTGTCGAGACTCTGATCGACCATCTTGGCAATCTCGGGACCCAGGTTGCCAAACCCCGGAAACGCCTGGGCGAACGGCATACCCTTGACCGGGGGAGCTTCGGTTGCCGCCTTGACCACCTCGGCCGCCTTCAAGTTGAAATCGACGATGCGGGCTTTGCGGTCGAGAACGACGACGACGTCAGACGTGTGCTCGATCAGATCGCGGTTCTTCTGGCGCTCGTCGCAGATCATCTCGAGCTGCCGGGCGTTGCGAATGGCGATGCCGACCAGAACCGCGAAACTCTTCATCAGGAACTCATCTTCTTCACCAAACGCGCCGTCTTTGCGATTCACCACTTGAAAAACGCCGATCGACTCCCCTCGATAACCAACCGGCATCGAAAGGATATTGCGGGTTCGTTTGCCGTACGCCTCATCGATCGACTGGTTGAAGCGCAGCTCAGGGTGGATGTGCGTCAAATCGGCATAGGCATCGGGAATGTTGACCGGCCGCTGATGAATCGCCGTGAAGCCGGCGACCGAGGTTTCGTCAATACGAAGTATGATCTCTTTGATGTTGTCGCTGACGATCACATGCGATACCAACAACCGTTCCCCGGGAACAATGAGGAACAACGTGGCTCCTTCGGCCGACAGCAGATCCTGTGCATGTCGGACCACCTTGATCAGCAGCTCTTCGATATCGAACGTACCGAGCATCTCTTCGCCGAGTTCGATGATTCTTGCAAGGCCATCGGCAATACGGTGCTTTTCCACGCCTACCTCCCGACTGGGGTCCTGAATCACGCTGCCAGTCTAACACCTGATGACTGCCCTTTCAACCAGAGATCGACGCTTCGCGGCCAAAGGGGTGACCGGGTGCCCCAGACGCGGGCGCCGATTTGACCGCCCACCTGCACCCCGCTATACTGCGCGGCATGCGTGCAATCCTCAAGTTGTTCGTGTCGCTGCGTCTGGCCGTCTGGGCCCTGGTGGCTCTGACGGTGCTGGCCATGATTGGCACGCTCGTGCCGCAGAATGTCGAGCCTGGTTTCTACCTGCAACGGTTCGGTAGTACGTTGGGCCCATGGTTGTTACGCTGCGGGATCGCCGACCTCTATCACAGCCCGATCTTCGTCGGGGTGCTGTCTTACCTGCTCTGCTCGGCCTTCGTTTGCACCTGGATGCGGGTTCGCTTCACGCATCGTCGGCTCATGCGGCGACTCGAGACCGTGCGGGTCGCTGAGATTCTCTACCTCCCCACGCGTTGGCAGCGTGCCGATACCGGCACCCAAACGGCGCAGATGCCGACGCTGCCGGCGGGTTGGCGGGTTCGCACCGACCCGGATGGTCGCACCTATGCGTTGCGTACCCGGGGTGGCCTGGCCTTGCTCGGCGGTGGCCTGATCCACGTGGGGCTGGTCATTATTCTCATCGGCGGCATGGTGAGCGCCCAGCGGTCGGTTGAGTTCATGATTTCCGGCACAGAAAAGGCCGTTATCTCGCTGCCGCAATTGTCGTCAACCCGGGCTGCCGTCGAGTCCGACCGGCTGCGTGCCCGCTTGCGCCAGATCGTGGCCGGGGTCGTGACCGCCGACGTTGGTGAGGTCGAGAAACTGCAAAAGCAGATCTCCGTTCTCGATGAACAATACCGCGCAGGCGTTGCCTCACCGGCTTGGCGCGTTCGTCTCGACCAGTTGTGGGTCGACGAACCCGAGGTCGCGTCGCAGCAGAACGGAACGCGTCACTGGAACACGGCTGTGACCGTCACCGATGCGGCCGGCACCGTGCTGGCGACCGATGTCATTCGTGTGAACAGTCCGGTGGTTGCGGGCGACTACACGTTGTATCAGGCCAACTGGGGCAAAGTATATCCGATCATCCAGGTCGAAGTCTGGGCCACCGATGCCGCCGCTCCGGGTTCTTGGCCACGCCTGCTCACCCTGCCGGAAGGGCGCTCGGTCCAGCCCGACTGGAGCACGATGACCTTCCAGCTCAGCGCGTTCTATCCTGATCTGCGTGTCGAAGGCCCCGAGCGGTTCTACTCGGCCAGCGATGAACTGCATCAGCCCGCAGCGCAGATCGAAGCGTTTGCCGCCGATGGCACGCAGATCGGCCGGGCCTGGGCCTTTTCGTCGCAAATGGCGATGATGGCCCATCGATTCAGTAACGTTCCCGGCTACCGCTTCGCCTTCGTCGGTGCCGTTCCCGCCCCGAAAACCGGTCTGCAGGTGGGTCATGATCCCGGCACGTCGTGGGTGTGGGTCGGTGCCTTTCTCATGAGCGTCGGCCTGGGCTTCTCTTTCTACGTGCGCTACCTCGAAGAATGGATTCTCTTCGAACCGGGGTTGCGCCTGACCGTGGCAGTGGGCGGCAACCGGCCGCCACCCACCCTGCGCGGCCGACTGGAGGCGCTGTTGGGTGAACTCGGCCTGACTGTCGCCGGTGCACCGGCGGTTGCGCCCGCCCCAGAACAAGGACCCGACCATGCGCATTGACGACGGCTCGTTGACCCTCACCGCGGCGTGCTTCTTTGTCGTGTTCGTAGCGCGGACGGCGGAAACTGCCTGCGCGGGCGAG
This sequence comes from uncultured bacterium, assembly GCA_964483805.1. Classification (GTDB taxonomy): domain Bacteria; phylum Muiribacteriota; class Ozemobacteria; order Ozemobacterales; family Ozemobacteraceae; genus CAZADH01. The sequence continues at coordinate 40,168 of CAZADH010000015.1, read as the reverse complement.
CAGAAGGCCGATGATCCGTCAATACAATGTAAATCATCGACTGCCTGGCGTTGGCCGCGCTGGCTCCTGATTCTCGGGACGGTCGCGGCCCTGGTCGGCGCCGGTTGGCGTTGGCATGTGGGTGGGCATCCGCCGTTGACCAACATGTTCGAGTCGCTGATCACCATCGTTTGCTTGCTCGGAGTCAGCGTGTTGCTGTTTACCGCCCGCTACCCCGTCCCTTTGCTCGAAGGTCTCGCCGCTTTGCTCGGCGTGTTGGCCCTCGGGGTGTCGACCCTGTTCTCGAGCGACGTGCGGCCACCCGTTCCGGCACTGCAATCGGGGTGGCTTTACCTGCACGTTGTGCTCGCGTTCGTCGGCGAGGTCTGCTTCGCCATCGGCTTCATTCTTGCCTGTCTGTTTGGTTGGCGCCAGGTGCATGAATCCGCAGGAACAGCCGACCGGGGATGGGCGGCCCGCTTGCCGACGGCCCGCGTCCTCGACGATTACGTCTATCGGGCCATTGCCCTGGGGTATCCGCTCTACACCGTTGGCGCCCTGATCTTTGGCGCTATCTGGGCGCAGAAAGCCTGGGGACGCTACTGGAGCTGGGATCCCAAAGAAACCTGGGCGTTGGTGACCTTTCTCGTCTACTCGGTCTACCTACACCTGCGATTGAGCCAGGGGCGCACCGGGGTGCTGCCCAACCTCGTCGCCGGACTCGGCTTCCTTGTCACCCTGTTCACGCTCTTCGGTGTGAACTTTCTCATGGGTGGCCTGCACAGCTACGCGTCGCAGTAGCGTAAATACAAAGAATCTACGACGCGCCGATGTCCCGCCGATAGGTGACGTTGCGCAAGGTCAGGCGATCGATACCGCGATAACAGCGCAGACGGGCCTCTTCGCGTGAGTTGCCGACCGCCGTCAGCGTCATCAACCGCCCGCTGGTGAAAATCGGTTGCCCGTCGGTGCCGAGCTTGGTTCCCGACCAGAACACGTCGAGGTCTTCCAGATCATCGATGCCCGTGATTTGCGGTTCGACGTCGTCATTCTGCGGATAACCCTGGCGCGCGAGCACCACCGATACCGCCCATGAGCGCCCGAAGGCCACTTCGGAACCGGCCGGATCGAGGTCGCCACGGATGCAGGACTCCATGATCCCCGCCAGGTCGCCGCGGAACCGGGTCACCAGGCTCTGTGCCTCCGGATCGCCCAGGCGGGCGTTGATCTCGAGGACCTTCGGCCCGTTCGCGGTGAGCATCAACTGCAGCGACATGAAACCGCGGTAATCGAGGCCCTCCTGGTGCAGCCCATTGACCACCGGATCGACGATCCGCCGACAGATGTCGAACTCGATCTCGGCGGTCAGACCGGGGAAGGGGCTCACCGAGCCCATGCCCCCTGAGGTCGGCCCCAGATCGCCATCCTGGGCCCGTTTGTAGTCACGGCACGAACTGAACGAGACCCACCGGCGTCCGTCGGTGATGATCGAATACGAGCACTCCTGACCGGCCATCGTCTCTTGCACGATGAGCGGCCCCCCGTTCTCGGCCCACAGACGACGAATCGCATCTTCGGCGATCTCGACCGAACTGGCGACGACAACCCCTTCGCCTTGCGCAAAATGATCGGCCTTGATGACCCGGGCCCAGGGATTGGCCCGCACAAACGCCACCGCTTCGTCGACACCGGCAAACACCTCGGTGCGGGGAACCGGCACCCGGTGCCGCAGCAGGAAGTCACGCGCATACGCCTTGCTGGTCTCGAGACGCCCGGCGTCGGCGGCCGGCCCGAACACCGGGATACCCGCCGTGCGCAGTGCGTCGACGGTGCCCTCGGCAATGAACCGGGAAGACCCCACCACCACCAGGTCGACCCGCCCCTTCACCGCTTCGACCAGGGCGGCGTTGCCCTTGAACGGCAGGCACTTGGCGATGCCGCTCGAGCCACGGTTGCCGGGACAGGCGAACAGTTGCAGAACCGACGGTGAGCGGGTTAGCGTGCGGGCCAGCGCATGCTCGCGCGCACCGGACCCGAGGATCAACACATTCACGATCCGCGCTCCTCGTCGGGTGATCTGCCATGGTGGCCGGGCCGGACGGCCCGGTCGTGAGTCGCGGAGAGATTAGCACGCGATCCGGGCGCGGTCAACTGCAAACAAGATGGTTCGCAGACGGCCGCGGCCATCGCGAGAATGCCCCGGTTAGCAATACGATGTCAAGACAACTCGAGGTCGCGGTGCCGTCGATACACGTCGACGGCGTCATGGCGGATCGTCTTGTAGAAATGCTCGGCAAACGCCACCGAGCGGTGCCGACCCCCGGTGCAACCGATGCCGATCTGCAAACGGGTCTTGCCTTCCTGCACGAACTGCGGCAACAGATACTCGATGAAATCGGTCAGCCGCTTGAGAAACTCCTGGCTGGCCTGAAACCCCATGACGTAGTCGAACACCTTCGGGTCGAGGCCCGTGAATGGCTTGAGCTCCGGCACGTAGTGGGGATTCGGCAGGAAGCGCAGGTCGAACACCATGTCGCTGTCGATGGGAACGCCGTGTTTGAAGCCGAATGAAACGAAGATCAGGCTGAGGCGCTTGATCTTGATCTCTTGTTCGATGATGCGCCGGATCTCTTCGTAGAGATCGCGCGAGGTCAGCACCGTGGTGTTGATGACGAAGTCGGCGCGTTCGCGCACCTCGGTCAAACTGCGCCGCTCGTAGGCAATGTCGTCGCTGATCTGTCCGCCGGAACTGAGCGGGTGTCGGCGGCGGGTCTCGGAAAAACGTCGCACCAGAACGTCATCTTCGGCTTCCAGATAAACGATACGATACTGGATGGCCATCTCGTCGAGGGTGGCCAGTGCCTCGAACAACGTCGCGAAAAACTCACCGCCCCGGATGTCGGTGACAACGGCAATACGTTGTATTTTTCCGTGCGTGTCGTCGCACAACTGCGCAAACTTGGGCAACAACGCGGGCGGCAGGTTGTCGACGCAGAAGAACCCGGCATCCTCGAAATAGCGGATCGCCTGCGATTTGCCGGCGCCGGACATCCCGGTGATGATGAACAGGTTGATCGGTTTCTCGGTCATGGGTCGCTCCTTGGGGGCACCTAGACAACCAGGTCGAGCAGCATCCCCCGAATGTCGTCGAGGGAGGCGAGCAGCCGCAACGGACGGCCTTCCTTGGCCAAGGTCTCACGGGTCAGATCGGCCACCTCGCGGTCGATCGTGGCCACCGTCTGAAACAGCTTTTGTTGGCCGTCTTTGTTGCAACCCGGTTCCTCGCGCATGGCGAAGGCTTCGCGTTGCACCTTGGTCAAAAAGTCGCGAACCCCTTTCTTGTACGAGTCGAGATTGCGCTCCTCGGGGTCGCGCACGAACTTCTGGCCGGCGTCGCGAACACGGCCGATCAACGTCGACAACTCGGTGTCGAGTTGTTCGCGCCGGACCGTGCGCAGGGTCTCGCCGAACTTCGCCGGCGCGGCACCGGCGCCGGTGGCGCTCGGCACACCGTCGGCGTTGGTCGTTCCGGCGGAAGTCGGGGCGGCGCGTGGCGCACCCGGTGTGACCCCGCCCGGCCCGATCTTCAGATCAACCATGCGTGCGGCTCACGGTTCGAGCCCGCACAGAATCACGCGATTGCGCCCTGTGCCCTTGGCCTGATACATCGAACTGTCGGCCTTCGATATCAGCTCTTCTTTGTTGTCGGCGTTCAGCGGGAAACTGGCGACGCCGATCGAAATCGTGCACTTGAGCGGCGGTTGGCCAATGACCAGAGCCGGGAACTCGTGTGAGTCGATGTCGCGCCGGATGCGGTCGGCAACGATCTTGGCGTCGGCGAGGGTCGTCTCGGGAAGAATAATCACGAACTCTTCTCCACCGTAACGCGCGGCAATATCGGTGTTGCGGGTATTGCGTTTCAAAATCGCGCTGATCTCACGCAGAATCAGATCACCCTGCTGGTGGCCATAAGTATCATTGATTTGCTTGAAGTGATCCAGATCGCACATCAACAACGACAAGGTCGAATTGTACCGTTGCGACCGTCGCACCTCTTCTTCGAGGCGCAGATGGAAATACCGGTTGACGTAGAGCTTGGTAATCGAATCGGTGATCGCCAACGAATACAACCGCGCATTGTCGAAGGCGATGACCGCTTGCGAAGACAGTGTGGCAAAGAACTCCAGATCGTTTTCGCTGAACGCCTCACCGTTGATTTTCGGACCAATCTTGACGACACCGTACAGGTCGCCTTCCTTCAACAACGGCACGTAGACGGCAAACGGCAGTTCACGGTTGACCAGACTGTACGACTGCACGATCGAGGCCGTGGTCAGCTCTTGCGCGAGAATCGGCCGCCGGTCTTTCTCGAGCGTGGTCATTGCCCAGGCCTCGGCCGGGTCTTTTTCGAGGCTCGCGAGCACCTCGGCGTCGAGACCCTTGGTCGCTTTGACCTCGAGCTTGCCGCGGTCGTCGTCACGCAACATCAGAACGCCACGGTTGGCCCAACAAGTCTCGAGGAACATGTCGATCGAGATCTGGATCAACTTGTCGAGATCGAGCGTTGATGACAACACCTTGCCGGATTGCTGCAACGTCATCAGGTTGAATACCTTGCGGTCCAGTTCGTGCTTGGTCCGCTCGGAAACGTCATACAAAGCGGCGTTGTTGATCGACATGCTCGCCAGACCCACCAACGCGTGCATCAATTGCATGTCGTGCTCGGTGAACGGCGTCCCGTTGAGTTTGTCGCCCAGAAGCATGATGCCGACAAAGTGATCTTTGATGCGCATCGGCAGCAGATAACTGATCGTGCGCACGGCGTCGGTTTCGAACTCGGCGACCAGCAGGTTGCTCGCGGCCTCATCGATCTTGTGGTAACCCTTCTCGTCGAAAATCGCCAGAACGAGCTTGTGGCCCGAATTGAAGCGGAACTTGGCGAACAACTCCGGCGAAAACCCGATCAGGTCTTTGACTTGCAGGGTGTCGGTTCGATCGTTGTACGACATGAACCCGAGGTGCTTGAGTTTCAGGCGCTCAGCCATCAGTTGCAGCAACGACCGCACCAACGAATCGATATTCAGCGTGGTGCCCATGACCTTCGAGGCATCGTAGAGGATCGACAAGGAAGCGACCCGGGCCTCGAGCTCTTTGTTCATGCTGTCGATCTGCGCCATATACTGCTCGATTGCACCGCGGTGTTCGATCAGGGTGCCGACGACCTTGCCGAAACTCTGGTGAAGGTCGGCCAGATCGCTGCTCTGAACCGCATTGACCTGCTCCGTCGACAGATCACCGTCGGCGATGTTGTCGGCGATTTCCGCGAAACGCTGCAACGGCCGCAACACCTTGGTTTGCACGATGACATGAACGACGGCAATCAGGATCGCACCCAGCGCCAGCGCCGAAAGTACGTCGACCTCGGGCCGCACCACCCGGGCTACCGCAACCACGACCAACACAAGCACCGCCAGGATGATATCCAGGCGGAGAGCGAAACCCATGCCGTTCGACTCAGTGTTTAGCGGCGTGTTGATGGTCCTCTCCTCGAAGTGAGACGCTTCGGGGTACCCGCAAGAGTATTCATACGTCGACCGACCGGCTTTTGTTTCATCACGAGTATTTTGCGATGTTCGAGCCCCGCAAGCAACCGCGCAAATACCTCATCGGGGGTGCCGTCGGCGTCGATCACGAGAAATCGCCGGGGCTCGGCCTTGGCCAGCTTCAGATACCCCTGGCGCACCCGCCGGTGAAACGCCATTGCTTCCGCCTCGATGCGATCGAGCGCCCGCTTGCGCGCGACCGCTGCACGCGCCAGACCGATCTGGGGGTCGAGATCCATCAAGACCGTGAGATGGGCGCGCACCTCGCACTTCAATGCTTTGTGCAGGCGGTTGACCAGCTCGAGGCCGAGACCGCGGGCCAGACCCTGATACACCCGACTCGAGTCGGCATGTCGGTCACACAGGACGACCTCACCCGCTGCCAGCGCCGGCCGCAACACCTGCCGAGTGTGCTCGATCCGTTGCGCCAGCAACAAGGTCAGCTCGGTCTCGGCCGACATCGTTTGGTGACGCGCCAAAAGCAGGTTGCGTACGCCGTCGCCCAGCTCGGTTCCACCGGGTTCCCGGGTTATTCTCACCATGTGGCCCAGCCTGCGAAAATGCTCGGCCAGGTGTTGGATGTGCGTGGTCTTCCCGCTGCCCTCGGGACCCTCGAAGACGATCAGAATGCCGCGTTTCTTGGTCGGTCGGGTCATGGAGCGTGGCCAGGCGTGGCAGCAACAGAAAGCTTGAAGAAGTTGGTCAGTTTGGTCAGTTCGAACACCTTGTACACCGTGTCTTTCAGATTGATGATCTGCAGCTCGCCACCGCGTTTGACGATCTCTTTCTGCAGAAACACGAGCATGCCCAGGCCGGAGCTGTCGAGATAGGTGACCTGCGCCATGTCGAAAACATACGTCCAGGGGCCATCTCGAAACACGTCAAAAGCTGCGGCCTTGAGCATCTTTGACTGATGAACGTCGAGCTCGCCGGCAATCTTGATGGTGGCCTGGCGATTGGATTCGTTGACCGTGGGTTCGATCTTCATGGCGCTGCTCCTCTCAGGTTGGCCGCTCAGCGGGCGTGCACGGCAGGAACTTGATCATTCGTAGCTCAACGGTGCCACTGGGCGACCCGCAGAAATAAGCGACATCGTCCATGACATGCCGAATGATGAAGACGCCCAGGCCGCCTTCGCGCAGTTGGGACAGATCGGGTTGTGGGATCTTGTCGGGCTCGAAACCCGGGTCTTCGTAGCGCAGCGTCATCACGATTCCGTGCTCCGACGCGTTGACCAGAAGAGCGAGCGTCTTGCGTGCATCGTATTTGTAGGCATGTTTGATGACGTTGGTGCAGGCCTCGGTAATCGCGAGTTTGAGGTCGTCGAGAGGGTGACCGGTGAGGTTGACCGCTGCCGACAGGGTTCCGACCAAACGCCGTACAAACGCCAAATACCTCGGGTTGCCGGGGATCCGGATCTGCATCCGCATCCCGTGCTGCAACTGCTGCTGCAACAGTGTTTCGATGTCCCGAGGTGTGTTCATGCTTCTGCCCGGCGGATGTTCATGGTACAGGCAGCTCCGGCTCCAAGAGTAACATGCGGTAACGGATCGCGTCTACTTTTGCGGGTTTGCCCAGCGCATTATACGCACGCGCCAAGGCGACCTGGGCCACCGACAGGTCGGGATTCAGGAACACGGCCTTCTCGAGCGTGCGGGCGGCCGTCTCGGTCTGCGCGAAGTCGTCGAGCCCGAGCTGTGCCACGCCGAGATGGTAATGCGACCACGGATCGGCGGGATACTCCCGCACCAGCCGCTGACACTGCCGGATCACCTGATTCAGTTGCCGCGTGCGCTCGCTTCCCTGCAGTACTTCGAGCACCAGCGACAGCGAGCCCCATGTGGCCCACGGCGGCGCGTTGGGCGCGTTGGCGGCGCGGTTCCACGACAGCAACGCCCGCTTGATCCACTCTTCCCGCTGGGCCGCGCGTTTGGCCACCATCGTGTGGGTACAAGCCAACTCGAACAACAGCCACGGATTGTCGGGATCACTGCGAATGGCGTCGGTCAATTGCTGTGCCATCTCGAGCAGCGGATTGCGGTTGCTGACGTCGGTCTGCCGCGCCAACAGCTCGATGCAGCGCAGGCGGGCCACGCCGTCTTCCGGAAACAGGTTCCTGAGCGAGGCGTAACAGCGGCTGGCTTCGCCATCGGCGCCGATGTTGAGGTGCAGGCGCGCCAGCAACACCAGCGCCCGCGGGTCGGAACTCGCTTTGATCATGCGCTCGACGTGGGTGACAGCCATGCGGTTCTCGCCGCGCACCCGGCACACCAGTGCCAGACCCCGGTGACCCCAGGGTTGATCTTCGAAACGCTCGGTGACCTCTTTGAAACAAGCCTCGGCCCGCTGCATCGCCTCGGTCTGACACTTGCTGCCCCGACCGAAGAGCAGGTAGAGAACGCCTTGCACCACCAGCGGTACCCACGATCCCACGCCGCCGCGAAAATCCTCACGCAGATGCTTGGCCATTCCCGCGAGTTGCTCGAGGGTTGGCCGCTCGCCGGCCATGGCATCGCGGCGCAGCATCAACAACTGCAAGTGCGCATTGAGTTCGTGCGGATGCTCCCTGATCGTCGATGACAGCAGTTCCTGGGCAAGCTGGGGCTTCTCTTCGAAGGTATAGATCTTGGCCAGATTCACATTAACCCAGGGATCATCGCTGTCGACCGTGCGCAACCGCGAAAGCAGCTCGGCTGCGCGCGCCGTGTCGGCCAGTCGCAGGTTGGCTTCCGCCAGTTGCCGCCACCACTTCTTCTCGTTCGGGATCAGCTTGAGTGCGGCCTCGAACTTGTCGATGGCGGAATGGAAGAAGCGCTTGTTGAGGGCTTCCTGCCCTTCGCGGGCCAGTTTCTCTCCGTCGGACCGCGCCTTCTCGGTCTTGATGAGTTCCGGTGCTTGATAGGCACGCGTGCAGGTCGGATCGAGTCGCGCCGCCTCTTCGAACGCCAGATTGGCCTCTCGGTAGTCGCTGATCTTGATCAAGGCCTCGCCCAGATCGCACCACGACTCGACCGTGCGCTCGCCGGCCTGGATCAACGCCCGCAATCCCGTGACAACGCGCGCATGATCGCCCGCCTTGCGGGCCGTGCGCACCACTGCCGACCACACCCACGGAACGTCGGGCGCGAACTCGGCGAACTCGGCGTACAGCTTGCTCGCAACCTCATGCTGATCGAGTGTTTCGAGCACTTCGCCCAACCTGCGCACCACTTCGGGATGGTGCGGGGCGAACTCGAGCGCCCGCTCCAGATCTTTGCGCGCCAGATCGTACCAACGGCGTTGCGTATAGTACCCGGCGATGGTCAAGAATGCCTCGGCGTTTTGGGGGTTGAGCGCGCGCACCCGCGCAAACGCTGCCTGGGCGGGTTCGTCCATGCCCATATCGCCGTAAACCTTGCCCATTTCGACGAGCACCTCGACGAGATCAGGCGCCAGTTCGGCCGCCCGGCCAAGTACGAGAATCGCCTGTTTGCGATCACCCAATGCCAGCATCGCCCGACCCAGCCCCAGATGCAGGCGCCCGTCATCGGGATACTTCTCACTGGCCTCGCGGTAAAGTTTGACAGCGCCGTCGTAAAACGCCTGCTTCATCATGGCGTGGCCGAGAAGCAAAAACGTCTCGCGTGTCTCGCCACTGGTCTTTCGATAGGCCTGCAGAGCCGTTTGGGCCGACCGCGAGTCGTCGAGAGCCAGATGCAGTTCGGCGAGCCGCAGCAGAATCGCCGGCTGCTCCCCGGCCCGCCGTTCGATCGGTCGCAACTGATCGAGCGCTTCAGAAACGCGACCGACCAGTTGCAGCAGGCGTGCCAGTTCGAGCGTGATGTCGAGGTCTTGCGGATACGCGGCATGCAGGCGTTGCAGGGTGGCGATCGCTTCGTCATTGCGCCCCATGACCTGCAGAACCTGAGCCTGCAGGGCCAGCAATTCACTGCGGTCGGGGTGCAGGGTTCGCGCTCCCCGCAGGGTCGACAGCGCCCGCTGGGGCCGATCGACGCGAAGGTAGGCCGCCGCCAGGCGGTGGTAGTGCTCCCACTTCTCGGGTTCGCGACGCAACAGGGCAATGAGTGTTTCGATCTCCTGGCGCGCCTCGCTCCGTTCCGCTTTGCGTCGTGCCGGGTCAAACGACCCGGGACTCGGGTGACCCGGCGGGAACGCAGATGAATATGTTGTATTGCTTTGGCCTGTCAGGTTGCCGGGCGCCACCGCTGGCGCCGTCGGCACCGTGGGGGGCGAACCTGTGGCCGTGGGGGCATCGCGTGGTGGCGTTGCCGCCGCCGGTCGCGCTTCGCCGCCGCAACGGCCGCAGAAGCGTCCCAGCGTTACCTCGTGACCACACGACTGACAGATGCCCGGCATGTTTGGCCTTCCTCGCGTTACCGCGGCGTTACATTTCGTTGGGCGCTTCGATGCCCAGAAGATCGAGCCCGCGGGCCAGCGTGCGTCGCACCAGGGCGCACAACGCCAGGCGGCTGTCGCGGGTCGGGGCATCATCGGCCGTCAACACCGGGCACTGGTCGTAGAACGACGAGAAACCGACGGCCAGATCGTAGAGGTAATTGCAGAGGATGTGCGGCCGCAACTCCGCGGCCACTGTTGCCACCGCCGTGGGAAACTCGAGCAACAACAGGCCCAGTTCGCGCTCGGCTGCGTGGACGACGGTGAACGTGGGGGCCAGCGTCGCCGGATCGATGCCGGCCTTGCGGAAGATCGACGAGATGCGCGCATGCGCATATTGTAAATACGGTGCGGTATTGCCGGTCATGGCCAGCATCCGCGGGAAAGAGAACACATAGTCGTTGTTGCGGTTCACCGAAAGATCGGCGTACTTCACGGCGCCGATGCCGACCTGCCGGGCGATCTCCCGGCGTTGGGCCTCGGGCAGGTCGGGGTTCTTCTCCGAGACCACGGCAAACGCACGTTCGACGGCCTCGTCGAGCAGTTCGGCCAGGCGGACATTGCTGCCGTCTCGGGTCTTGAGGGGTTTGTTGTCCTCTCCCAGCACCGTCCCGAACGGCACATGTTCGCAGGTGGCCTCCGTGCCACCGGCCGCCTTCAACCAGCCGGCGGTTCGTCCGACGGCAAACACCTGGGAAAAATGCAAGGCCTGCCGGGCGTCGGTCACGTAGATCAACCGCTGGATACCCAGTTCACCGACGCGGAACCGGAGGGCGGCCAGGTCGAAGGTGCCGTAGTTGTAACCACCGTCGCTCTTCTGCACGATGACCGGCAACGGCGCGCCGTCCTTGCCTTTGAACTCAGGAAGAAACACGCACTTCGCCCCTTCCGAAACCGTGACCAGCGACGACTTCTCGAGGGCGGCCACCGTATCGGCAAGCCGGTTGCGGTAGAAACTCTCGCCCCGCTCGTGTTCGGGGGCCAGTGCGACACCGAGTTGTTTGTAAATACGGTAACACTCCCGCATCGAGATCTGCTTGACCTCTTCCCACAAGGCGACGAGCTCCGGATCACCGCTCTGCAGCCTGACGAGCAGATTCTGACAGGCGGTGGCCGCATTCGCGTCACTCTTGCATTCGGCCGTGGCTTCGCGATACAGCTCCTCGAGGCGGGTCAGGTCGAGTTGGGTGCCGCAGGCGAGCAACGGCGCCACCTTGCCCACCACCATGGCCATCGGCAGGCCCCAGTCACCCAGGTGATTCTGGCGAACGACGGTATCGCCGCGGGCCTCGAGCACGCGGGCCAGCACATCGCCGATGATGGTCGAGCGCAGGTGGCCGACGTGCATCTGCTTGGCGATGTTGACGCTCGAGTAGTCGATCAATACTTTAGCAACACGTTGTGCATGAAGTCGCAGATCGTCGGCGGTCGCGGTGTCGTGCAACGATCTCGCGATGGCGGCCCCCGCCAGGGAGATGTTGACGAACCCCGGCGGCGCCGTGCGCACCTCGGCGACGATGTCGGTGGCGGTGCCCAGATTTTTCGCCAGCAGCTCGGCGATGGCCAGCGGCGGCTTCTTGAGCGGTTTGGCCAGGCGCAGCGCGACACTCAGAGCCAGATCGCCCCACTGGCCCGCGGGCGGGCGCGCCAGGTCGATCGGCGGCATCGGCACCGGATTGCCGGCGTCGTTGAGCAGTCGGGTCACTTCTTGTTCGATCAATGCGATCAATGCCTGTTTCATGTCGTCCGTGTCTCCGGTCGTTGCTGGCTACTGCCGGGCCCGGTATACGAGCCACAACCCGACGCCGCCCATGATGAAGTTCGGCAACCATACGCCGACAAACGGCGTGACATAGCCACCTTTGGCAAAGGCTTTGCCGGCCGCGAAGAAGATATAATACACGAAGATGATGACGACCGACAGGCCGATGCCGATCGATGTGCCCTGGCGACTGGTTTGCAACGCCAGCGGCGCCCCGATCAACACGAAGACGAGGCTGGCGAACGGAATGGACGTCTTCGTCCACAGTTCGATCCAGTTCTGGCGCATGGCGATCTCGTTCAATCCCTTGGCCTGCAGTTCATCGATGTACGCCACCAGCTCGGCCAGGTTCATCTGGCGCGGATTCTTGTTGTCGGGCACCTGATCCGGATCGACGTAATGGGTGTCGATCGGATACATCATGTGGTTGAAATAGATGTAGTGGTAGTCCTTGCCCGACTTTTCGAGATCCGATATCCGCCCCTCGACAAACTGGCAGACTCCGTCATCGAGTCGGGCCCGATTGGCCTCGACAATGCGTGGAAAACTGAGCGCGTTCGTCTCATACATGATCACCCCGAACATGTCGCGGGTGGCTGGGTCGTACCGCTGCACGAAGAACTTGCGGCCCGTGCCGGCTTCGAAGAAACGGGCCTCGGTGATGCGGGGCAATGGTCGTTTCAGGGTGACCTCACGGCGAAACAGTGATGAAAAGCGGTCATTTGCGATCGGGACGAGCTTCTCGTTGAACAAAAACGTCAAGCCGGTGACGAACAGCCCCACGAGAGTCGCCGGCAGGATGATCCGATAGATCGAGATGCCGCATGCCTTCATGGCCGTGACCTCGGAGTCTGACGACAAGCGGGCGAAGGCGACCAGGTTGGCCAGCAAGGTGGCCATCGGGAAGCTGATAACCAGCGTTGGCGGCAGACTGTACATGAACAGCCTCACGACGACGCCGATCGGCACGCCCTTAGAAAAAATGAGGTTGACCAGATCCATCATCAAATCGATCAGCCAGATGGCAACGAAGAAAGCCAGCCCAAACAGAAAAGGCTGGAGCAATTCAATCAATATATAGCGATCGATGCGTTTGACGAGGGTCATGGAGTGGTTGCCGGCCGGCCTATCCTAACGTGAACTGTGTGGCGGTGCAACTCTGTCACCGATCTGTGCCACAGATTCTCATCGACATTTGGTCTTCGCCCTGCCCGTGGTAGCGCTGCAGAAATGGCTGCATGACCGATTGTCGGCCGAAGAGAGCCGCTAATCGCGCTCATTTTCACGAAATCCTGCGGGGTACCGATTTGACATGGCACCCATACGGCAATACAATCGCCACCGTCGATGCCCGGACACGGTTTCGCTCGCCAAGGATGGCGTAGTGGGCCGCAAGCGCCACGATGGCGCCCATTGCGGCCCCGACCGGCTGGCCCGGGCAGATTCAAAACGAACCTGGAGGCCACCATGTCAGATTCCACCAAGAAACCCGGCCCCGTGATGATGGACGGCAACGATGCCGCTGCCCACGTCGCCCACGCCATCAACGAAGTCATCGCTATCTACCCCATCACGCCCAGTTCGGGCATGGGTGAGATCTCTGACGCCAAGAGCGCCAAAGGCGAGACCAACATCTGGGGCACTGTGCCGATCGTCGTCGAGCTGCAATCCGAGGGGGGCGCCGCGGGTGCCGTCCACGGCTCGCTGACCGCTGGCGCGCTGACCACGACCTTCACAGCTTCCCAGGGTCTTTTGTTGATGATCCCCAACATGTACAAGGTGGCCGGCGAACTGACTCCGGCCGTCATTCACGTTGCCGCCCGTTCGCTGGCAGCACAAGGTTTGTCGATCTTCGGTGACCACAGCGACGTCATGGCCGTCCGCCAGACCGGTTGGGGCATGCTGGCCGCCGGCAGCGTTCAGGAGACCATGGATTTTGCGCTCATCAGCCAGGTAACCTCGCTCGAGTCGCGCGTTCCGTTCATTCACTTCTTCGATGGCTTCCGCACCTCGCACGAAGTCAACAAGATCACCGCGTTGACCAAAGACGAGATGCGCGCGATGATCAACGAAGATGCGGTGATTGCACACCGGCAGCGCGGTCTGAATCCCGATCGCCCGTCGATGCGCGGCACCGCCCAGAATCCCGACGTGTATTTCCAGGGCCGCGAAACGGTCAATCCGTTTATCGATGCGGTTCCTGCCAAGCTGCAGGCGGCCATGGACAAGTTTGCCAAGCTGACCGGCCGCCAGTATCACCTGTTTGACTACGTTGGCGCCGCCGATGCCGAGCGCATCATCATCATCATGGGCAGCGGGGCCGAAACGGTCCACGACACGGTCGAGTATCTCAACAAAAAGGGTGAAAAAGTGGGCGTCCTCAAGGTCCGCTTGTACCGCCCGTTCAATGCCGAGGCGTTTGTCAAAGCGCTGCCCAAGACCACCAAGGCGATTGCGGTTCTCGACCGCACCAAAGAGCCGGGTGCCCTGGGCGAGCCTCTGTACCTCGATGTTCGCGATGCCGTCGGCGAGATGCAGGAAGCCAAGACCGCTCCGTTTACCCACTGGCCCAAAATCGTTGGCGGTCGCTACGGTCTGGGTTCGAAAGAATTCACGCCGGCAATGGTGAAGGCCGTCTTCGATAACCTCAAAGAAGACAAACCCCGCAATCACTTCACCGTGGGCATCAACGACGACGTCACCCACACCAGCCTGACCACCGGTGACCCGATCAGTGTCATCGATCCGTCGACCTACGGCGCCCGCTTCTACGGCCTGGGCTCCGATGGAACCGTCGGCGCAAACAAGGCGACGATCAAGATCATCGGTGATTACACCGAGAAGTTTGCCCAAGGGTACTTTGTCTACGATTCCAAGAAATCCGGAACGATTACCACGTCGCATTTGCGTTTTGGCGACAAGACCCTGCGCTGTCCCTACCTGGTTCTGGCGCCCCGATTTGTGGCCTGCCACAATCCGGCGTTCCTCGAGCAGATCGATATGCTCGTGGGCATCGAGGAGGGCGGAGTGTTCTTGATCAATCACCCACAACCCGCCGACAAGGTGTGGGATACCCTGCCGATCGAAGTGCAAAAGACGATTCTCGATAAGAAGCTGAAGGTCTATTGCATGGATGCGATCGGCCTCGCCGAGAAGATCGGTCTGGGCGAGCGTGTGAACATCTTCCTGCAAGCGGCGTTCTTCGAAATCAGCAAGATCCTGCCGCACGATGTCTTTGTCGGTGCCATGAAAGACAGCATCAAGAAGACCTATGGTCGCAAAGGCGACAAGGTTGTCGAGATGAACTACCAGGCGATCGACTCGGCCCTGGCGAACATCAATGAGGTCAAGATCGGCAAAGCCGACAGCAAGTTGACCCGCCGTTCTGCCGTGCCGGCGCATGCGACCGAGCACGTCAAGAAGCTCGTGGCCAAAATTGTCGAGCAAAAGGGCGATCAACTCCCGGTTAGCGCGATGCCCGTCGATGGCACGTTCCCGACGGCTACCAGCCAGTATGAGAAGCGCAACATCGCGGTCAACATCCCGGTCTGGGATCCGAACACCTGCGTGCAATGCGGCCTGTGCTCGCTCGTGTGCCCGCATGCGGCGATTCGCACCAAGGTCTACGATCCGAAGTTCGTCGAGAAGGCTCCCAAGTCCTTCAAGTCCTGCAAAGCCAAGGGTTACAAGACCGAGCTGAGCTTCACCGTGCAGGTTGCCCCCGAAGACTGCACCGGTTGCGCGACTTGTGTCTATACCTGCCCGGCGTTCCAGAAAGACGCGAGCGGCAAGAAGCTCGAGACCAAGGCCATCAACATGCAGCGGCAGGCGCCATTGCGCGTCGAAGAGGCCGAGAACTTCAAATACTTCCTCGAGATTCCGGATCCCGATCTCAAAGCCCATGGCATCGACCCGACGACCCTCAAGGGCAGCCAGATGGTTAAACCCATGTTCGAATTCTCGGGTGCCTGTGCGGGTTGTGGCGAGACCAATTATGTCAAACTGCTGACCCAGTTGTTCGGCGATCGTCTGATGGTCGCGAATGCCACGGGTTGCAGTTCGATCTACGGTGGCAACCTGCCGACGACCCCGTACTGCACCCGTGCCGACGGCCGTGGTCCGGCGTGGGCCAACAGCCTGTTTGAAGACAACGCCGAGTTCGGTTACGGCATGCGTCTCGCGGTCGACAGCATGAAGGCGCAGGCGTTGCAGCTTGCCGACCAGATCATCGCGGACGGCTGCAAGAACAATCCGAACGGTCCCGCCGTGGTCGAAACCCTCAAAGCAATCAAGGCTCAAGACCAGAGTAAGCAAGAAGGCATCGAGCAACAGCGGGCCAACGTGGCGAAGCTCAACGAGCTGATGAAGGCCTGCAATGGTCCGATGGCGAGCCGGTTGAAGAAACTCACCGATTACCTCGTTGATCGGTCGGTCTGGGTGCTCGGCGGTGACGGTTGGGCCTACGACATCGGTTACGGTGGCCTCGATCACGTGATTGCGTCGGGCAAGAAGATCAAGCTGCTCGTTCTCGATACCGAGGTCTACTCCAACACCGGCGGTCAGGCCTCGAAATCGACCCCGCTCGGTGCGGTGGCTCGCTTCGCCGAGGCCGGCAAGCGCACCTACAAGAAAGACCTGGGCATGATCGCCATGACCTACGGCACCGTCTACGTTGCCAAGATCAGCCTTGGCGCCAACCCGGCGCAGGTTGTGAAGGCGCTCGTCGAGGCCGATTCGTACGATGGTCCGGCCCTGGTTATCGCCTACAGCCACTGCATCAACCACGGCATCAACATGAGCACGGCGATGGGTCAGCAGAAGCGGGCGGTCGAGTGTGGCCACTGGCCGTTGTTCCGCTTCGATCCGCGCCTGATCAAGCAGGGCAAGAACCCGCTGCAACTCGACTGCAAGGCACCGACGATCAAGTTCGAGGAGTATGCCGGTGTCGAGAATCGCTATCGCCAGCTCAAGACCCAGCATCCCGATGTTTACGAGCGTCTGATGCATGAAGCCGATCAAGAAGTGAAAGCGCGCTTCAAGATGTACCAAGCCATGGCCGGCCTGCCCATCGATCAACTCAAGCCGTAATAAGCATGCAGCTCGTACGGGCGACCGGCTGGTCGCCCGTACTGGCCGCAGACTTCGGCACTCCCCACCGGGAGCTCAATTCGCACCCCGGTGGGGTTTTTCATTGGCAAAGATGCTGTGATTCGCTGGGGCCAGCCGCGCGATTCTGTGCGGGTTATCGACGGTCGGGGCGACCGGTCGGTCGCCCCCTACTTGCGGACCCCGGGTCGGGTACAGATACAATGTAGGAAATCAACCGCGGGAATCACTCCGCGGATGCGAGAAAAGACAGGAGGGCGAGTTATGTTGACCATGAAAATGCAACGGACCTCAATCAGCTTGATGTTGGTGGCCTCGCTGTTGTTCGGCCTGGTCGTCGTGCCGGCTACCACGGTGAATGCCGGAATTCTCAGCAACTTCATGAGTTCGACGCGCCCGTTGCTCGTTCTCGCCGGCAAGGTCGGCGGTGCGATCGCTGGCGCTTCGTTGTGCGGTGCCTTCTGCCCGCCGCTGGGCATGCTCGCCGGTGGCGTGTTGGGTTGGATCGCTGGTGGTATCATCACCGGTTATGCCACGGGCAGCCTGGCGAACCTCGCCACTGTCGGTGGTGCCGCGGCCGGCGCCATGGCTCTCGGGCCTGGCATCATGGGCGTGGTTGGTGGTGCCCTGCTGGGTGGAGCACTCGGTCGCATGGCCATGAACCTGCTCTACAAGGTCGACTCGAAGATGACCGGCGGTGTCTTGTTTGCCAAGACCAGCGCCATCGTCAGCAAATGGACCGGCTCGGCGAACCGCGGGACGTTCTCGAACAACGCCACCATGGCGCCGATGCCTTCCGGCAGTTCGAGCATGGCCGGCATCGCCATGGACCGCGGTGGCAGCACCACGAGCTTCAATTCGCTGTTGACCGCTGCCCAGCAGAAGTATCAAGCGGCATACAATTCGTATACGGTTGCCGCCCAGAAAGGCGACCAGCAGCAGACCGCCGCGTCCCTGAAGGCCTACCAGGAAGCGTATCAGGAATACCAGACCCTCGCGACCCAGGGAAAATAACGATTTCCTGTCGGGGGCGTTCCGCGAACGCCCCTGAATCGGCCGGGACCACCACCGACCGTTACACGAAGACCCGCCCCGTCACTGGCATACGCCGGCCGACGGGGCGGGTTTCTCTTCACGCCGTGTTACCAGTGCTTACGCCACTAATTACCCCGTTGACGCAGCATCCAATTCGAATCAGGCAGCGCGAGGGCGACGACGAACGACTTTTGGCTCGTTTTGGATGACGATTGTGGGATCAATTCGACGCCGTGGAACCGGGAGTTTCTGTTGTTTCAGTAGCAAAACATGTTCTCGAAAACCACATCTGGCTTTGTATAGACAATCCTCAATGGAATGGCCGATGCCGGAGAAACCCGGAAGATCGGGCGAATAGAACCCGAAAAAATCAGGTTCAGCGGTGGCTTCAATGACCAGCGAATACGGAAGATCAATCATGATTGCTACCTCCTGGGGATACCCGCGTCCTTGAGGATCGAGCAACAGGTGCCAGTCGGAACTTCCTTATTCCCGTGAAAATCGACTCGCACGAGATTAGGCCAACCCGCCTTTCCATAGTAGCGAATCGAGCCCTTCTCTTTGACCAAGCGAAATCCGTGCCGCTCGAGGAGCGCGACCAGCTCACTGAATTTCATTGCTCAGATTCTCTGCCGCCCGATCATTGGTAGATGCTAGCACACAACCAGTCCACTGAACAAACGAAGCGCCCCCCGAAGCACGTGGCTTCGGGGGGCGCTTGTTGCGATGGGTCAGCGACCCATCACGGTTCGCCCATTACTTCTCGGGCAGGTTGTTCAGCAACGAGGTGATGTCGCCGTCGTAGCTGTCACCAGTGTTGACGTTACCGCGCAACGAAGCGGTAGCAGTCGAGTTGGTGTTGTCAGGTTGCGGCGTGTCGGCAACGCTGCCGAAGACGTTGGTGTTGCCCGGGATGATCTGCAACGAACCGTCGTCCATCTTGCGCATCTCGAAGACCTTCCAGATGACACCGGGGCGGTTCGGCACGTTGAACTCGGCGATCTGGCCGGCGTCGCTGATGACGCGGACCTTGGCGGTCGAGTTGGCGAGCTTCATCGCATTGGTATCGGAGGCGTTCGAGACACCGCGGTTGGTGTAGTTATGCACGACGTAGCGATAGGTGCCGCTCGCCCAGTCCTTGATGGTGACCGTCTCGGGACCATAGCTGGTCACGTCGTCGACATCGAGGTTCGCCAGTTGGTTCTGGCTGTTGAGCGCGTCGGTCTCGGTCTTGTGCCAGTAGGCAATGTGATACCGACCATAGGTCGCCGATGCCGTCGTGGTCTCAGCCGTCAACTGCTTCGGCCCAAAGAGATGCGAATCGAGATCGGACGGATACTGGCCCCACGTCATGACAATGCGCAGGTCACCGGCGGGAACGGCCGGGCTGATGGCGCCATTGTAGGTGGTGGTGACATTGCTCACAACGGTAACGTTCATGGTCATGGTGGCGTAGATCGCGCCGTTGAAGCGGAGCGTGTACTGACCAGCCTCGAGACCGTTGAACGTGTAGGCGCCGCTGGTGTTGGTCGTGACGGCAGTCGTGACCACGGTGCCCGTCGTCGTGTTCAGGCCGCGGAAGATATTGACCGTGACGTCGGAGGCGACGCCACCAGTCAGCGCGTTGGTGATCACGCCAGTGATGTTGCCGGCCGGGGCAGCCACGGGTGTCAGCAACACCGGCTCAACCGTATTTGTTTCGTTGGCGCGGACGATGACGCTGCTCATGGTCGCCGGATTGTAGCCAGTCATGCTGTAGGCCAGCATATAGCTCTCGGACGCGGCGAGAACCGGCAGGGTCACGCGATAGAAGCCGGCCGTATCGGTGGTTTTGTCACCAACGACGTAGGTCGGACGGGCGATCGAACTCGAGGCAACGGTGTTCTGGCCGCTGACGCGGGTGACCGTGTTGTCGGCGGCGACGCGATACATGACGACCGACACACCAGCCATCGGGCTGTTGTCGGAGGCCTTGCGAACGACGCCCTCGATGGTGCCCTTGATTTCGACCGGCAGGCTGGCGGGCGGCGGGGGCTCGTAACCGTCGGCGAGATCACCGGTGTTCGGCTTCAAGCGGAAGATGCGGTAACGGCGGGCGGCCGCATCGCGCACGGAGATCAGCAGGTTGCCGTAGGGGTTCGCGGTGGTGACCGCGCCGTCCCATTGAACAGCCACGACACCGGCGTTCGGCTCGGCACGGGTGACCGGCATGTTCAACGGGGTCTGGTCGCGTTGAATCAGTTGCTTGGCCGTCTCGACGCCGCTGCTGAAGTACTTCACCCACACCAAGTTGGTGTCGTTGTCGCCGGTCTGAGCGTTCTTCAACTTCGCATCGGACTTGCCGTCCCAGCGGAAGATGACCGGAGACAGGGTGTCGTTGTTCATACCACCGGCGATGACCGAGTTGTCGGGCATGACCAGGGTGGCCATGCACATGCCGGGGTTGCGCACGAAATTGATGCGCGTGCCGCTGGCGGTCGGGCTGTCGGTGTTGACGCGGGCGATGGCGAACGGATAGAGGATGTCGTGTTGACAAGCCACATAACCCGTGCCGTCGAGACCCTGGCGCAGAATCTGAGTGAAGGCCATGCGATCGGTCGAGGGCAAGTAGACCAACGGGTTGGTCGCCGTGGCACCCCAGAACGTCTGGTTGGTGGTCTGCCAGAGCAGGTTGCTGACGATGCCGGGGAACTCCGGACCGTCGTAACCCATGAGCTTGTTGCCTTCAGGGCTGATGCGCATCTGCACGAAGGTGCTCGGGCGCAGCTCGGCGATCATGCCGTTGAGGGCGTCGGCCTGCGGAGCAACCGCGTTGCGGTCGACGTTGTTGCAGGCGCGCTCAGCAATCGCAGCCAGGTTGTTGTTGGTACAGGCCGCGCGCATCGTCGGAGACGCAACCGCCACAGAGGCCTCGAGCGCAGCGGCAAGGCGATCTTGCGGCATGCCGGTACCGGCCGGGCTGATGTTCATGACGTTGTCGCCGGGGTGAAGGTCGGTGCCGCCGTGCAGATCGGTGAAACCGTCGAGACTGCCGCCGTTGATCTGAGCCTGGCCGACGGCCGGAACGGCCGGAACCGTCAGTTCGCCTTCAGCGGTGCCACTGCTGATGTTGACCACCTGCTCAGAAACCGTCGCAGGGGTCGAAGCCGTGGTGGCGTTGGTGCCAACCTGGATCCCGACCAGGCGGAAACGCACAGTCGCATTCGCTTTGCGATTCGGCATGAGCGAATAGCGGGGTTTGTAGTTGGCCGAGGCGTCCTCGGTCATCATCAGGTTGAAGCGAACGCGCGCCGTCGGGGCCGGCGTGTTGCTCGCCTGGCTGATGGCTGACTGGGCGCCGCTGTCAAAAGAGTTGAACAAACAACCCGTGAACGCGAAAGAGCCGATCAACAACAAACCGGCGAGCACATAAACGAACCTGAATTTCACTGGATCCTCCTAGATCTTCGGAAAGAACTCACCAGCCCATACAACGGACTGGTGAGTCGATTATAACACTACGCAAATCGAATTGGAACCACCAAATCCCGAAACAGGATTACTCCTGGGTCTGGATGTCGATGGTGACGGCAGTGCCGGAAGCGGTGCCGGTGGTCGTGCCAGTCGTGGTGCCACCACTTGTAGCCGTACCAGGAACATTGAGATTCGTGTTCGTCGCCGAAATCGACGACTTGATCGTGTTGGCGCGCTGGGCCAGATTAGCCGCGGTCAGCGGAGCCTCAGCGGCAACCAGCTCGACATACGCTTTCAGATACACATAATCGTTGGTGTTGACGTTAGTGTTTTTGTCAAAATCAGCGTCACCGGCAGCCGGAACGTCGATGTTCGTATTCGTGGCCGAAATCGATGATTTGATCGTGTTGGCACGTTGGGCCAAATTGGCTGCAGTCAAAGGAGCCTCGGCGGCGACCAACTCAACATAAGCTTTCAGGTAAACGTAATCGTTTGTATTGACCGAAGTATTCTTGTCAAAATTGCCCCACTGGGTGGCGACGGCAAACGCCACGCCACACGCCGCCAAAAGAACAACAGCCAGCACCATCTTCCCGATAGAACGCTTCATTAAATCCATCCTCCTCGTGACAGTTTTAGTCCCGTGATCTGCTGAAAAGCCGCTGCAGCGCAGCCAAACAGTCGCCGCGCTGCAGCGGAACACGAAAACAACTTACTGGATCAGCTTGCTTCCCACTTCAGCACCGTCCTGGCGGACACTTACGGTCGTGTTGCCCGGGATTGTGGTGTTGAAGGTCAGAGCGGCCATCGATTTGTCAAAGAAATCAGACTGACCGGCCTTGTAACCAAGCGTCGGATACGTGGACGACAGAGCGGCGTCGTAGGCCCACGTACGGGTTTGGCCATCGATCGTGCTGGTGACTTCAAGCGTGGTTACGGCAAAACCCGTCGGAAGACCAGTGAGACGAATGACCGCAGTGCTGGAGATCGTCAGCGCAGTCGTGAACTGAACGTTGTTCGAACCAGCGCTCGGCGCGGCCTGAACAACAACCACGAACGGCGAACCGACCTGGGCGCCATCTTGGCGGGCGGTGATCGTCACGCCGTTGGCCAGAACCTTGTTGATGGTTGCTGCGCTCATGGTTTTGTCGAAGAAGTCAGACTGACCACTCTTGTAGCCAAGAGTCGGGAACGTCGACGACAACGCCGCATCATAGGCCCAAGTGCGGACGACACCATCGACGGTAGCAGTCAACTCAATGGTGGTGGCATCGAAACCAGTCGGGAGACTGGCCACGCGGAAAACACAGGTGCTGGAGATAGTAATCGCAGGGTTGAATGTGATTGCAGTGCTGGTAGCAACCGCAGTGCCGGTACCCGAACCCGTACCAGTGGTCTGGGTGCCAGTGCCGGTGCCAGTGCCGGTGCCAGTGCCGGTGCCAGTGCCGGTGGTCGTGCCAGTGTTCACGCCAGTGCCGATCGTGTTCGTGGTGAACGTGGTGACGGTCTGGGTCGTGATCGTGGTCGAGGTGTAGTTGGTGATCGCAGCAGTGTTCGTCGCCGAGGTCAGCCAGTTAACCGTGAACGGCTGAACGAACTGGGTCTGGAACGCGGTGAACGAAGCGAGATACGTTGCGTTCGTGCGATTGGTAACATCGTTGAAGAGCAAGTAGGCAGCCAATTGGCTGGGCTGCAAGGTGGTCAAATTGGTGCGAACGATCTGCGAAACAACGGTGGTGACTTCGTCGATGCGAGCAACGACGGTGGTGACGACCGTCTGAATGAAGGTCTCGACGATGACGCCGCGGTTGTCGGTGTAAGCTTCGATGACGTAGTTGGTGCCGAGCGGAACCGAAACGGTGTAAGCCAACGTCGTCGTGTTGGTGATGGTACCAGAGTAGAGGACGCCAGTCGAAACATGGCGAGCGCGGATCTTGAGATCAGTGTTGTTGAGGGCGGCACCACGAACGTTACCCTGAACGCCGGCGGGGAGAACGATGTTGCCGTTGATCGCGGCAGTGGTCGGTGCGGCCACCGCGGGGCTCGACGTGTCGTAATCACCGCCGAGACGACAACCGGTCATCAAAACCGGCACGGCCAAAACAACTGCCAAACTCACAATCAAGAACAAAGACTTACGATTCATTCTTCCTCCCCCGCGTCACGCGGATCATAAAATACGAGTCCAAACCAAAAGACTCAATCCGGTCGAACGATAGCACAGGCATCTGACCTTGTCAAAGGCAAAACGAGAAAAAGAGATTCCCGGTGTCCGGGTCTGAGTGCGTCGCGGCGGGTCGATCGGGCGAGAACGGCGTTGCAGAAAGAATTTCCGAGAACGGCATCGACGGCGGACAAGGGCCCTGTGGTATAGTCGGGGCGCCATGGCCTTGCCTTTCTTGGGTCGTGAGTCTGTGCAAGCGAGAGCTGTTTATATGTCTGTGCGACCCGCCGCCTGGGCCAAACACGACGCCGACCTGTATGAAACGTTCTTTTCGGACGGCTCGGCCGACTTCGTCGACCCGCCGGGTCCCCACCGCATCGACCAACTGGTGACGATCCGGTTGCGCGCGCTGCAAGGCGTGCGGGTGCGTTCCGTGAAGATCCGCACTTTTCCGGATGGCGAAGAGCGACTGGTCGAGATGGTGCCGGCGGAGTCGCCGCCGTTTCGCGTGTGGTCGGCGCGCGTGAAGCTCTCGGTGTGCCCGTTTCGCTACCGTTTTCGCGTCGAGACCGATCACCATGTGTTGTGGCGCAATGCGGCGGGTCTCGAGCGCATCATGCCTCCCGACGACGAAGATTACCGACTGTTGCCTGGGTACGTGCCGCCGGTGTGGGTTGCCGAGAGCGTGATGTACCAGATCTTTCCGGATCGGTTTCATTGCGGCAGGCCCGAAACGGCGCTGGCACCACGCGCGTTGTCGCCGGCCAGCCGGCCGGCCGTCGTGAAGCGCTGGCACGAAATGCCGGGGCGGCCCAATTTCGGCCACGACTTTTTCGGCGGTGATCTGTGGGGCGTCGGCGACAAACTCGCCCATCTCGAACGCCTCGGCGTCAATACGATATATTTCACTCCGGTGTTTGCTGCGTTGTCGAACCACCGTTACGACACCACCGACTACACCTGCGTCGATGGGTATCATGTGGGCAGGGCGCACCCATGGTTTCAAGACGCGATTGCCAATGCGAACGGCGAGTTCCGACCGTTTTTTACCTTCTCGGAGTACCCGGAAAAGTACGTGTCATGGTTGGGTCACACGAACCTGCCCAAGCTCGATTTCGCGTGCGAGCGGGTTCACGACCTCATCTATCGGGGTCCCGACGCAATTGGACGCGCCTGGTTGCGGGCGCCGTACCGTGCGTCCGGATGGCGGCTGGATGTCGCCAATATGGTTGGGGTCGGCGGGACGGATCGCGGCAACCTCGAGATCTGGCGCGCTTTTCGCCGAGCGGTCCGCGAGGAACGACCCGATGCGTACCTATTGGGTGAGTGTTTCTACGACGGTCATCACTGGCTGCAGGGCGACGCATTTGACGCGGTCATGAACTACAAGGGCTTCACGATGCCGCTGATCCAGTGGTTGGCGGGTTCCGACCTGCATCTGCATCCGGCCGAGATCCAGGGTGTCGACCTTGCACGCTGGATGACGAATGTGATGGCGCGTATTCCATTTGTCATACGCAATCAGATGTACAATCCGTTGTCATCGCATGATATTGTGCGGTTCATTCATCGGGTGGCCGGCAACGAGAAGGTGTATAGGCTTGCGTTAATGGTACAGATGGCCTGGCCGGGTACACCGGCTATCTATTATGGTGAAGAGATTGCGCTCGACGGTGGTGCCGACCCCGACAACCGCCGGCCGATGCCATGGGATGCGGTGACAAAACAAGAAGACCTGATCGAATTTGTTGCCCGCCTCGTTCGGTATCGGCGTCGGTCGGCAGTGTTGCAGCGGGGCGCGTTTGCGTGGTTGGCCGTTGATGACGATGCAGTGGCGTTTGCGCGGTTCCTGGGCGGCGAGTTTGTCATTGTCGCAGCGAACCGCGGCAGCCGGCCGACGCGGTTGCGGGTGCCGCTGGCGTTGTTGGGTCTGCCCGACGGCATGCCCTTGCGTGAGGTCGGGGGGATCGGCGCGCTGCGCACGGTGCAGGAACGCGCGGTCACCCTGCATCTGGGCGCGCGCGAAGGGGTGTGGCTCACGCAGGCATAGACCTGCGGGCGTGCGGGTCGGGCCTACTTCCCGTCGTAGATGGCGTTCATCTCAGGCGTAAAATGACCGCGTTCGTCGCGCATGATCAGGTCGGGCAGCGGTTGGTGGCGACCGTTGAAGAAGCGCTCGGCCTCGATGAGCACGAGAATGGCGCGTTCCCCCGGCTTGGGCATGACGAAGCGCAGACGCCGCACGCCGAACTGCTGTGCGCGCAGCAATTGATCGGCTTCGAAGTAGCGCTTGGCCGGCAATACAATAGCAATAACGCCGCCATACGTCAGCAACCACGCTGCCGAACCGATAAAATCGGCAAGAGTGCCGGCCAGTTCGTGGCGTGACAGCGCGCGCGGCATGTTTTCGGGCAGACGGCCCTCGCCGCGCGGGTAATAGGGCGGGTTCGTGACCACGACATCGCACGACTCGGGCAGCATCAGCGCGGGCAGTTCGCGAATGTCGGCCGGTTCGATCGTCACGCCGGCAATGGTCGGGTTGAGGGCGAGATTGCGCCGGGCAAGATCGACCAGTTCGGTTTGCAGTTCGACGCCGATGACATCGAGACTGGGGCGACGCGCCTTGATCAACAACGGCAGAATCCCGTTGCCGGTGCCCAGATCGATGACACGGCCCGTGGCCGGCAGGGTGACGAAACGAGCCAACAGAACCGAGTCGACAGCGTAGGCGGTGCCGTCGATCTTCTGAATCAACCGAAACGGGGTGCCGCGCAATTGATCGAGGCGTTCGTCGTGGCCGATCTCGGGAAGTGCGAATTCATCAGGGGCGACCGGGGACATGGCGGCTCAGAATTCAAGACCGAGGCTGATGCTGTAGCGGCGGTCTTCGAGAAACCCCGGATTCGAACCGAGTTCCTCGGAGTAGGTGGCAAAATCGATGCGGGCGACCTGGAAGCGGCCGGTGGCGCCAAAGCTGAGGTAACCGCCCCGCAGACCGGCCCGGACGTCCATCCAGTCACGCGGCCAGCGACGGGCCTCGGCGCCCATGCGCACCCGTTTGAACAGGCTGTCATCGCCGGTGAGATCGACGATGTCGAGGGCAAGCACCAGGCGGTTGCGCCGCTCGGTATCGCCGGTCAACGGTCGGATCGCGGCGCCGATGCGGGCGCGCCGGGGCAATCGGCCCAGCACTGAATCGACTTCGGCATGCAGGAGATTCTCGATGTGAATACCGAGTGTGGTGTCGAGAGGGGTCTCGAGGTGGGCCATCAGCGCGCTGTCGAGGTCGAGGGTGCCGCCGTGCAGGGTGGCGTCACGCAGATCTGATTCGGTGAGGGTTGCGAAGTCGCGCGCCAGATACTCGCGATCGATGCCGCGGCGGGCCAGGTATTTCATGGTGCCGCCCCAGTGCATTTTGATGGGCGATGAGAACGCATTCTGGTGGCCCCACACCGGGCGCGAGAGCGAACCGGAGAGAACGGTGTCGAACCCGCCCTGGACGCGGATGCGTGGGTTGGTTGGCCGCTGCGGTCGCACCTCGCCCCAGGCCTGCTCGATCAGACTCATGCCGAAACCGTTGGCACCCAGATACCAAGATTGGTTCGAGAGTTTCCAGTACGCTGACTTGCCGGCGGTGCGGCCGACGACCTGATCGTTGGTGCGTCGCGCCTCGGGAGTGTCGGCGTCGGACAGCTTGCCCAGCTCGCCCTCGATCTCGGCATAGCCGGCGTTGCGTTCGGCGGCCACATCGAGAATGGCCCAGCGATTGTCTTTGATCTGATGCAGGCCAGCCGGGTTCACCAACAGGGCCTGTTGGTCATCGGCGATGGCCGTGCAGGCGCCGCCCATGCCGCGGGTGCGCACCGTTTCGAAATCGATCGGCCAGGCATCGAGAGCGATGCACGTTGTATTGCCAGCAACCAAGAAGAGCAGTGCGACGAGAACACGAAAATACACAGTATTGCTTCTCTGTGGCTGCCGGGTCATGGCCTGGTTGGCGCGGCTTACCATGTGTCGAGGCCGTCCATGCGGGCCAGAATGGTGGCGAAACTGGCGGCGTTGATGCCGTAGGCGAGATTGGCGTCGCGCAGTCGCGCATCGAGATCGAGAACGGCGAGCACGGTGTCGCGGTTCACCGGCGTGATCAAGACGGAGCGGGTGCCACTGGCCGGTTCCGGCAGAATGAAGGTCCAGGTGGCGGTGCCGCGCCCGGCAAAGCCGGTGATGAGTTCGTCGGCAACCCGGGCCAGCGGCGGTTCGGTCGGCGCCGAACCGGTGACGAAGCTGCGGTAGAGATCGGTCCAGGGCGGCGTCGAGTTGTCACGTGTTTCGTAATCGATATCGTCATTGGTATCGAGTCGGCCGTTCAGGTTGGTGTCGTACTTGTTGCGCAGTGTCCGCGTGATGAAACCAAGGCGGGCGAGCGAGCGCACCAGGCGGTCTTCGGCGGTGACGCCGGGGTTGGCGAAGAGAACGGCGATCGCCTTGCCCATTGCGTAGAGGTCGCGGGTCAGGGGGGCAACTCGAAACGCCGTGGGCGCGTCGTTGTTGGGACCGGCCTCGTTTTGCAGCAGGTCGAGCGCGGTCAGGGTCACGAAACCATTGATACCGAGCTGAGCCTCACCGTAGCCGCGGATCGCCTCGGGAAGCCCTGGAGACGCGCGGTAGACGATCTCGTACTGGGCCAATGCCTCGGCATAAGCGCCTTTGTCGAGGGCGATGCGGCCTTCGGCGAGGTGTTCAGCGTCGCCCTGGGGCGAAACCGATTTGTCGATGGCCGAAAACGTATTGCAGCCGCTCAGCAGGATCCAGAGCGGCAGAAGAGCGACGAAGCACAACCGTCGCCACCTCGTTGTCTTGCCCATGCCGTCTGCCATGACCACCTCGGTGCGGGACGATCCCGCGGATTGATCGATCCCGTGATCGGCAGAAAGCGCGGATTCGTGAAGTCAAGACGGAACAGTGCGCGCGCCGGGCGCGATTGTGGGGTTAGCGAGTGTTGCCCGGCATGGCCGGCGAGCAGACGCGCATACCGATCGGTTCGTTTTCCATGCAAAGGCGCAGGGGGCGGCCGGTCCATTCCGAAATGGCCAGGAGGCGGCGCACGAACACGACATCGGGGTCGGGGCGCAGGTGGTCAGCGGTCAGTGGCAGGCGTGGGTGGTCATCGAGCAAAAGCAGGTGCTCACCGATCTCACACTGCACCTCGAGCTGCAGGCGTTCGCCTTCGAGCGGCACCCCGGTGATCACGAGGTCGGAGAGATCGGCGAAGCGCATGACGATGGTGTGGCGATTGGCGAGATGGTCGACGATCTTGACCGTTTCGAGTCGCCGGTGGATCTCAATTTCGTATTGTCCGCGCAGCGGGCGGGGACGAAAGGAGGCCATGCCAAGCTCGACGAGAGCGTAGTAGCAAGCGGCAAGCACGATCGAGAGCACGACATAGAGCAGAAAATCGATGGTGGGTTCGATGCGGCGGCCGACAATCAGATCGAGCAGCCACAGCAACGGAAACGCAGCAACAATGGCAAGTTGGGCCAATTCGAGCCGGGTCGAGGGGCGGGGTGGGCTGTGGGCCCAGAGGATCAAGATCTGGCTTTCGGTGGTGGCCGGCAACAGGCGGGCGACCGCTTCGATCAGCGGTTCGAGTTGGTGCTTGGGACGCGATAGAGCCGCGCGTCCGGGGGCGCCGGAAGTCTGCATCGAGGTATGCTAACATACGACCATGGACCTGCCAAACGGGAAAACGCCCTGCGAGTCTCTTATTGACGACGAGGGCGCACGGTACCGCACGTTTGCCGACGACGTCTTTGCCCCATTGTATCCTCACCTTCTTTGCGACCTCGAACGGGCGTGGGGGCGTGCACTGGTGGGTGCGGCGGTGCTCGAGATCGGCTGCGGGGCCGGCAACATGGCGGTTCTGCTCCGCGACCGTGGCGTGCGCGCGTTGACCCTCGTTGATCTTCATCCCGGGATGTTGGCCGCATCACGACAACGTCTCGATCTGACGGTGACGCCGGCGCGGCATGCGCATACAACGTATGTATGCGGCGATGCCGTTCGCCTGCCGCTGCGCGCCGGGGTCTTTGACGTCATTTTCAGTCGGGGGTCGCTGATGTTCTGGTCTGACCTCGCGGGCGCCCTCGATGAGTTGTCGCGCGTTCTTGCCAACGGCGGGATGGTCTACGTCGGCGCGGGTTACGGTGTGTCGACGCCGGCCGCCGTCGTCGCGGCGGTCAAGGAACGACGAAGCCGACACGATGGCACGACGCGGGGGCCGCGCCAGCAGATCCCGAAAATCGATGCCGGCGTTTTGGCCGATCTGGCGACGCAGCGTGGTGGGCGGGTGCGCATGCACGAAGGACAAAGCGGATTCTGGTTGGAATGGCGACCAAAACAGGCCCTGGAGGTATAAATACATAATATGTCTCTCGAATACCAACGACGACTCGTCGATCATCTGACTCCCCTCGCCGCCGATCTGGTGGTCACCGATGTCCGCATTGGCCTTTCATATACGGGTGTCCGCCTCAATAGTGGGGCCACCGGGTTGGCCTGGACGCCGCCGGGTCCCGATACCGGCTGTTGTCACGATCTGTTGCGGCAAGCACCGTTGGCGGGGCGGCCGGCAAAGAAACTGCTCGAGTTGCTGGTCGATCCGGCGAACCAGTTGTGCCGTTCGATCGGTCTGGCGACGGCCAATGCACTGTTGCTGGGGCAGCCTACCGCGAATGTGACGCACGGTGACTTTCTTGGCGAGCTGCGCCTGACCGCTGACGATCACGTGGCCATGGTGGGTTTTTTCGGTCCCGTGATTCCGAAGATCAAAGAACTCGGTTGCCGGTTGACGATCATCGAGAAGAACAGCGAGCATCCCGAGGCGGTTTCGCCGGCGGTTGGCCGCGATGCTTTGTTTCGTTGCTCGGTGGCGTTGGTGACGGCGACAAGCCTGATCAATGATTCCTTCGACGAGATCTGCGGCCACCTGGGCACCCCGCGGGCTGCGGTGATGCTGGGGCCGACCACCCCGCTCGTCGCGTCGGTGTTTGCCGACACGCCGCTCACCCAGTTGTCAGGAGTACGGGTCATCGATGCCCCCAATGCGCTGCGCACGGTTTCGGAGGGGGGCGGCACCCGTCAGTTGAAGAGTTATCTGCGGTTCGACAACGTGCACCTGCCCCGCCCATGAGCATGTTTTGTGTAACGATGCCCGCTTGCTGGCGGCCTGTACCCGCCGCCGAATTTGCGTCTTGTCTCGAGTGGGCGGCTTGCCCGTTAATATTGATAGGGTAACAATACGGGCGGTGCAGTACCGCGTTAAGGGCATAAGGAGATCATCGATGGTTCGCCGTGTTCTGATTCCGGTCGTGGTGGTGGCGTTGTTGTTGATCGGTAGCGTGGCGCAGGCCGACCTGTATCTCAATTCGGGTGGTAAGCAGTTTTCGGTGCGGGTGCACAACAGTTGGTTCAAGTCGGTCGACAGCGCGCGCGGCAATGTCTGGGTGTCGGGCAATTCAGCCCGGATCGACGTGCAGGCGCCCGGGTATCGTGACGGTCACGCCACCGTGTATCTGTCGCCGAATACCACGCATTACCGCTGCGATGTCCGCCTCGACGAGACGTCGGTGACGGCGAACGTCATCGACGAGCGTGGTGCGTATGTGTCGGGAGCGCAGACCGATACGTATTCACAAAGTCTTTACTGGGGCGATGAATATGGCGTGCGTGCCTATTTGCCGAAGGCCGAGTTTACCAAACTGACCTGGAACCAGATCGAGGTCCGCGTCAATCACCTCTTTGCCTTTGCACCCCGGGTCTATCTCGCCGACCAGGGCAGTCGCTGGGCCATCGAGGCAGTGATCAAGCGCCGCGACATGGGCCAGATGTTCAATCGCATCGAGATCGTGGTGCCGCGTGATCCGGCCCCGCCGGCGAGCGGCACGCCGCAACTGGCGATCGAGCCTCTCATTGCCGATTATGCCGGCAACCAGACCTTGTTGGCGAAACTCGACAACGATGGTGACCGCGAGACGGTGAACCGCCGGCTCGAGTCGCTGGCCGTGGCGGTGCGCGCCGTGTTTGCCAAGCTCACCGGTGAAAAGCGGGCGGCGGTGTTGCAGGCCATGCCGGCTGGAACCGCGTTGCGGCGTGAGCTGACGACCATGAGCACGTTCGATCGCGTTCACGGCGAGTAAATACAGCTTACATAACACCAAGAAGAAACAGCGACCGGGTCACCCGTGGTGGCCCGGTCGCTGCGTTAACGGCCTTCTTTGGCCGATCTTGGCGCCGTGGTTGCGGCGACGTGGAGAGGATTACCAGCCGAGCACGTAGGCGAAAACCAACGGCGCGACGATGGTCGCGTCAGACTCGATGATGAACTTCGGCGTATCCTTGCCGAGTTTGCCCCAGGTGATCTTTTCGTTCGGAACGGCACCCGAATACGACCCGTAACTGGTGGTCGAATCGCTGATCTGGCAGAAGTAGGCCCAGAGCGGGACTTCGGGACGCTGCAGGTCTTGGTGCAGCATCGGCACCACGCAAATCGGGAAATCGCCGGAAATGCCGCCACCGATCTGGAAAAACCCGAGGCCGGCTTTGGCGATGTCGGTATACCAGTCGGCGAGGCGCGCCATATACTCGATGCCTGTGCGCACAGTGTGAACATTCTTGACATCTTTTGTCATTACATGACCGGTGAACATGTTGCCGAGCGTTGAGTCCTCCCAGCCGGGAACGAACATCGGCAGGTTCTTCTCGGCGGCGGCGATCATCCAACTGTTCTTCGGGTCGATCTGGTATGACTTCGTGAGTTTGCCCGACTTCAGAATGCGAAACATGAACTCGTGCGGGAAGAGCCGTTCGCCCTTGTTATCGGCGGCGACCCACTCCTCGAGGACGACGCGTTCGATGCGGCGCATCGCTTCTTCTTCGGGGATGCAGGTGTCGGTGACGCGGTTCAGATGGCGCGCCAACAGCGCTTCTTCGTCGGCCGGGGTGAGATCGCGATAATGGGGGACCCGCACGTAATGATCGTGGGCAACGAGATTGAAGATGTCTTCTTCGAGGTTGGCGCCGGTGCAGCAGATGCCATGCACCTTGTCCTGGCGGATCATCTCGGCCAGTGACAGACCGAGTTCGGCGGTGCTCATCGCCCCACCCATGGTGAGAAACATCTTGCCGCCGCCGTCGAGATGCGTGCGGTAGGCTTTCGCCGCGTCCATCATGGCGGCGGCGTTGAAGTGGCGGTAGTGGTGGTCCATGAAGGTCGAGATCGGTCCCTGTTTCATTGTTGAGGCTCCTTGCATACGGGGCGCGGGGTCCCGGGGGTCACGGTTCGTCAGGCAAACCGTTGTCGCCGGCGTTGGGCCGGTCTGGCGGCCCAATCTTAGCGCATGCGGGCCGGCAGTGCAATGAAACTCGGTACAGACTTCGTATTGACCGAAGAATACAGGGGGAATCGCGTTGGTGGTTGGGGGCGAT
Organism: uncultured bacterium; assembly: GCA_964483805.1. Taxonomy (GTDB): domain Bacteria; phylum Muiribacteriota; class Ozemobacteria; order Ozemobacterales; family Ozemobacteraceae; genus CAZADH01. Next base: position 7,188 of record CAZADH010000015.1, on the reverse strand, counting down.
CATGGTATACTGCGGCCGCCATGAACGACATCATCAACACGCCCCACTCTTCTGTTGTTGCGCATGAAGTCGGCGAACCCGTGCAGGGTGTTGCCGTTGCCCCTCACCTCGAGGTCGAGCTGCGTGCTGCCGACGCGAATCGACGGCGGCTTGCCTTATTGGTGTTGCGTGACGAGCCGGCGCTTTCTGGCCCCCGTGCACTCGTGGCCGACATGGCGAAAAACGATACCGATCCCGAGTGTCGGGCCCTGGCCGGCCGGCTCGAGGCGTGGGCCGCAGCCCATGAGGCTGCGAGCAAGAGCCCGGCGTTGGCGTCGCCGTGGACGGCGGCGGCGGTGGGGCAGTATCTCGCTCCGCTCGATGAAGCCGCGCGCGTGGCCTGGTTGCGGACGATCGCTCCTGACGATGGGCAGAGCGCTGCGTTGGTGGCGAGTTGGCGCGAATGTGCGCCGCTGGTGAGTGAAACCAACGTTCAGGTGTTGATTGCCCTCGGCCGACATTTGCGGGGCCGGTTGGCGAATGCCGACATGCCCAGGGTGGTCGGTTGGCTCGATCACGCCGATCACGGGCTGGCTTCGGTGGCGATGGCGGTGGTCGGTGGCATCGATCCGGGGGCGGTGCGCAGCCGGTTGCCGGCGAATCTTTCCGGGCCGCACGTCGAGCGGGTTGCCGGGTCGTTGGCGTTCATGGGCCGCGACGACGCTGAAGAAGCGTTGTCGTGGTGTCGCGCGTTGTTGGGCGACAAGAACGCCACGACGCGATACACCGCGTTGGCCGGTCTGTCGACGTTGCCGCGGGCGTTGTCCCGCGATCTGCTGTTGCGAATTCTGGCGACCGACGAGTCGTCGTTGCTGGCGGCATTGGCGGCGCGTGAGTTGCTGCGCCAGGCCTCGGTGGGTTTGCTCAAGCAGTTGTGCGAGTTCGACGACCGGGCCCGGCCGGCGGCACCGCCGGTGGTCGACGGATTGCTGACGACGATGGGCGAAATGTTGTCGCACACCGGGCAACTGACCGAGTCGTTGCCGGCACTGACCGCGCAGACCCGGCGCCTGCGGCAGGAAACGCGTCTGGCGTTTCACCGCCGGGTGCTGTTCAACGTGCTCAATTCGGGCGGCGACGACGCATTGCAGGCGATTGGGCTGCTGTCGTTGCATACCGACAACAAAGATGTCGTCGACGAGTTGGCCAAGATCGCGCGCAACAGCACCGATCCGCGGGTGTTGACCGCTCTTGGCAAGCCGGCCCAGGCGCCGGTTCCCGACGTCCCACCGCTGGCGACGGCGATTGCTGCGGCACGGTTTTCGACGCTGACGCTCGATCAGCAACTTGCCGTTCTGAGCAACGTCGGCGGCAAACAGGCGTTCGCGTTGGTGCGACCTGAACTGCCGGCGCTGCTGGCCACAGGCAGTCCTGATCCGGTGCGGTGTCGCGTGCTGGTGTTGCTCGATCAATACGGCGTCGATACTGACGCCCCGGCCATCCTGCCGCTGCTGGCTGGTTCGCCGGCACCGGTTCTCGCGCTGGCGATTGCCGTCGCGGCGCGGCTGGCACCCAAGGCGGCTGCCGAGCACCTCGAAAAGTTGGCCGAGCCGATCGATCCGTTGCCGCGGGCGGCGTTGGCCGAAGCGTTGCTGCCGGTCGCGAAAGCACGGGCCATGACCATGCTGGCGCAGATGGTGCATCCGGGGCAGACCCGGGTGGCACGGGCGTTGGGGTTGGCCATGCTGGCACGCGTTGACTACCCGAGTGCCGAGCCCCATGTCCTGTCGCTGGTGGCGGCCGATCCCGACGGGGCGGTGCGCGGGCAGGCGACGTACTGGGCGGCCATGAATCCGAGCGACGAGGGCATGCTCCTGTTGTATCGCTTGTGTCACGATGACAACGGCACGGCCCGGCAAGGGTTGGGCGACATCTGGAAGACGGTCAGCGAGCAGGCGCGGCAGGCCGATTACGAGGTCGGGGCGTTGGCGCAGCATACACGAGAAATACAATCGCGTCTCGATCGTCAGCGCCAGCGGGAGCGCACACCCGCGCCCTACGCCCTGCGCACGATCGCGGCCAATCCGGTGCATGGGCTGCCCGGTGAAAGCAGTTGGATCATCTGGGCCCGTTCGCAACCAACGCTGGCGGCGGCTTTGCTCGGGGGTGCCGTCGGGTTGTTCATTTTCGCGTGCGGCATGGGTTTCTTGAAATACAGCGAGAGTCGTCTCAACCAGATGCAGCGCGACCTCTCGGCGGCCTCGGGCGTCACCGCAACCGCCACCGGAACGGGTCTGGATGGGCGGTCCGCCACGCGGGGGTCACCCGGTGCCAATGATCCGGCCCGGTCGGTGATTCCGAAAATCGATCTGTCGATGCTCGATGAGTTGACGGCAAGTGGAACGCGCCGCGCCGGTCCGATGGCCAGTGGTGCGGTGGTCATCGACGCCCGCGAAGAGCTGGCCGAAGCGAAGAACCTGCTTGCCAGCGGTGAGACCGAACTGGCATTGGGCATGTTGGAGTGCCTGGTCGATGATCCGTGGGTGGCGACCGCAACCCGGCAGGAAGCCGCAGCGTTGCGAAAGGCGCACGCCGGCAAAGTTGCGAGCAGCTCGTCAGCGCCGGGAATGGCCAGCCAGACCACGCTGCCAGTGGTCCCGCCGGCACCGGGGTCGTCTGCCGTGGAGTTGCGCTAGAAGAGCGCGATGCGCACGAGGATGTTCTCGACGAGCTGCAGCATGAGCAGCGCGAGAATCGGTCCGACGTCGAGGCCGACGCCACCCATCGGGATCACCACCTGAAACGGCTTCAGTACGGGGTCGGTGATCATCTTCACGAATTTCATCGGTTGCGCGCGCTGATCGGGGGCGACCCAACTGAGCAACACCCGAATCAGGATCAACAACTCGAGCAGACGCAGGGCTTTGATGACGAGGGCAAGTGGAGCCATGGGGTGAACCCTCCGCGGGCTTAGGGTGTGTCGGGAAAAACGGCCCGGCCGATGCGCACGATCGTGGCGCCTTCGGCGATGGCCAACGGAAAATCATCGGTCATGCCCATCGACAGCTCACGCGCCTGATATCCGGGGCCGACGAGTTTGCGGCTGGCTTCAAACAACCGGCGGAGGCGCACGAACGCATGACGAACCACGCCGGCGTCATCGACGAAGGGCGCCATGCCCATCAGGCCGACGACCTGTACGTCAGTGCGAGTGGCAATACTTTGTATTACGTCGAGAAGCTGTTCCGGGGCGAAACCGTGTTTCGAGGTCTCGTCGGCAATGTGCACTTCGAGCAGAAACGGGCACTGTCTGCCGGTGCGCCGTCCCCAGTCGGCCATGGCCTCGATCACCTCCGGCCGGTCGACCGAGTGGACCAAGCACGCGTGCGGGTAGAAATACTTGATCTTGTTGGTCTGGATATTGCCGATGAAATGCCAGCGCAGATCGGCAAGGTCGGCCAACGCGGCTGCTTTGTCACGAAACGACTGGGCGCGATTCTCGGCGAAATCCCGCTGACCGGCCGCGTGGTACTGCCGGATCGTGGAGGCATCGACAGTTTTCGACACCGCCACGAGACGCACTTCCTCGGGCCGGCGTTGACAGTCGCGCGTGGCCTGTTCGATGCGGGCGCGCACGGCGGCAAGGGGAACCGCCGGATCGCTCGGAGTCGTCACTCGGCGTTCTCCTGCACCTGAATGCGCGCGAGGTTGATCGACCAGGGTCGCATGGGCAGGCCAACCAGGGGGTCGCCGTCCTGAACGATCTGGATGCCCGGCAGTCGGAGCCGGGGATCGAGCGCCTGGGGGGCGAGCGTGTGGTCGAGCCACCGCTGTAAATCGCCTTCGAGACAACTGCCGATGACCTTGAGGCTGACCCGCTGGCCACGGGAGGCATCGAACGGGTAGATCGGGGGCTGGCCCTCGCGGTACGGGACCGCCCATTTGCCGGTGAAGCCGGCGCCGGGTTTGTAGAGAACCGCCCGTACTTCCCATTTGCCGGCCTGAATCGTGCCTGGGGACGCCGGGTCACGGCCCACAAACGATTCGAGGTCTTCGGTATCGAGCGTGACGCCTTCGCCGGCCACGAGGAACAGGCGGAACTGCCCCTGGGTATTCGTGCTGCCGGTGATGAAGATACGTCGCGGGGTCACGAGCACGAGGCCGCCCGACAGCTCACCGCGAATCGAGACCGGGGCCTCGCTGAAGATCAGGTGAACGTCGCGCAGCCGGGGATCATCGAGGTTGCTCTTGCCGCCGAATTTCTTGGCCGAGGCCAGGGTGACGATGGGGCCTTGAATGGTGTCTTGTTCGGCGCGCGGCGACAAAGGGCCCTGATAAGTCTCGCTGTAGACGAAGCCGGTGCGAAGATGCAGATCCATCTCGATGGGTTGGCCGCGCAGTTGGGCCTGACCCCGTTCGTCGATGTAGAGCGCCTCGCGGCGAGCCAGCGCACGGATGGCGGCCATGTCGGGATGCCATGGGGCCAGCCAGGTCGGTTGCCCGGCGGTGTCGGCGTCAATGAACACGCCCTCGGGAGGATCACCGCCCTCGTTGAGGTTGGTGGCCGCCTGGATACGCCGGCTCGAGCGCAACGGATGGGATTCGTTGTTCCACTCGATGCGGGCGACGGCATTGCCGCGGCGGTAGAGCATGCCGGCGGTATGAACGGGGGCGCGGAAGGTGCAGTCGTCGATGATCATGGGGGATTCGCAATAGATCGGCCCCGCGGCCGGCGAAACGCCGTTGCGCAGATAATCGCGCGTGCCATAATTCGTGACACTGGGGAACGTCGCCACCAGCGGGTCGTTGCGCCCCGGCATATACACGTCGACGAGCAGTTGCGGGTCGTGGATGATGCCGCGCGGGGTCAAGGCGCCGCGGGCCATGAGCGGCAGGTGTTTTTCGATGAAACCGTCGAGTCCACCGGCCCAGCCGATATCGGCGCGGACCGGATTACCGTAATAATACCTGTTTAGACTGTTGACCACGGCGTAGGTCCGGGCCAGGTCGGTGACGTGAACGATGGCTTTCGCCGTGGCCCGCACGGATCCGGAGCGGCCTTCGGCCACCACCAGTATCCGCTTCGATTCATCGACAAACGGGGTGCGCGGATTGTTGAGACCGGGCAGCACGCGCACGTCGGTGATGCGACTGGTGGCATTGCCGTCGCTGCTTTGCCAGGCGGGGCGGCCGATGAGCAGACGGTAGCGGCCCTCAGACGTATCGGAGAGATTCTTGATCAGGCCGACCATGTCGGCGACGGGAGACTCGGCCATGGTGCGCAGGCGGGCGACGAGTTGATGAACACCGGCCTCGGCGGCGAGTCGCGCTTGCTGGCGGGCCAGCAGTCGCTGGGCTTTCTGGGCATCGATCAGGTAGAGCCGGCTGGCCATGGTGGCGAGCAACAAGACGGTCATGCCCACCATGATCGCGATCGGCAGCCGCGGATCGCGCAAAAGGCGCGGAGGTGGCTCGATCTGAGGAGTTATGGGTTGCGCAGGCATAGGACTCTTTCGAACGTTGCGGGCGCGCCGGCCGTGCCACGCCACGCCGGGGGATTGACGGTCAGGCGCAGTTTGAGGTGGCGTGGGAGTATTCGCGTGGCATCGAACGCTGTGACCCCTGCGAGCAGTGGGTTGCTCTTCTCGCCGAGAGGCGAAGGCACGAGCGGGCCGCCGGAGGCGACCTGATGGCCATGCACCAGTGCTCCATCGACGAGAATGAACCCTTCGAGCCGTTGCGAGGCCTCGAGGGATTCGGCATTGGCAATGACCGGATAGTAGCGGATTTCGTTGGCCGAGCGGACAAAAGGAACTGTGACCCGGGTGGCGTGCCGAACCGCGTCGGCGATGCGGTCGATGGTCCGTTCAACCTCGAGGCGCCAGGCCATTTCGGTATGGGCGCCGCGCATCTCGCTCGAACTGAGGGCGAACAGTGCGAGCGTGCTGGCCATGGCCACCGAGACGCACACCATTGCCAGAAGCTTCTCAATGTAGGTGAATGCCGACCGTTTGTGGCTGCGGTGGAGCATCATGGTGCAAATCGACTCCGCACGGTTTCGAGCACGACCGACTTATGCCACGGAAAGACACCCCAGCGCACAGTGGCACGGTACACGGTCAGGCCGTCGTGCTCCGGATGAGCGAAGGTCTCGACCTGTCCCTCATACTCGCTCGATCCGCCTGTCTCGGCCGGCAGCGTGACATACTGCGGCGGCAGCGGGGGATTCGGGCAGGGGCGGGCGAGCGCGTCTTCCAGAAGGTTTTCGGCAAGCACGGCGGCCCGACGTTGGGTGTCGGCGTCGAGCCAGGGGGAGGTCTCGATGGTCCAGAGCTGGAAAAACGGCAGCAAAAAGAAAGTCAGAATGCCCAGAACCAATAGCAGCTCGAGCAGGCTGCGCTTCATGGCTGTAACGCTGCGTATTCCTGCAACTCTTTGATATACCGTTCGGCCGCCACGATCTTGTCTTCATCCTTCGTGGCCGTCACGAAACGGCGCCAGCAGTGAATGGCCTGTTGATGTTGGCCGAGTTTCTCGTTGATGATCGCCAGGTTGTACAGCGCTTTGTCCATGAACGGATCCTCGACCAGCGCCTTCTGATAGGTTTCGATCGCTTCTTCATAGCGATGGTCCTGATCCAGCAGGCAGGCCAGATTGTAGAGGGCCGCGGTGTTGCGCGGATAGATCGCCAGCAGGTCTTGATAGGCCCGCGTCGCCGAGGGGATGTTGCCTTCCTGGAACAACGTATAGGCAGCGGCCAGCCGGCGCGACAGATCGGTGGGGCGGGTCGGGATCTTGGCGGCCACCTTGCGAATCACCGTAGTGGTCGTGGGCACCAGCGAACCGTCGTTGCGGAAAGCCTGGTAGTAATACTTACATTTCTTGACGTAGTTCTGCGTTTCGCGATACGGCGGAATACCACCGTACTGGTCGACCTTGCCGGGACCGGCATTGTAGCCGGCGAGGGCGTGGTCGATGCGACCCCCGAAGCGATCGAGCATCTGGCGCAGATACCGGGCACCACCAAAAATGTTGTCGCGTGGATCGTAGCTGTTGCGACAGCCGACCAACGCCGCCGTTCCGGGGATCAGTTGCATGAGGCCGACGGCACCTTTCGACGAGACCACCCCGGGGTCGAAATCGGACTCGACCTTGATCACGGCTTTGATCAGGTAAGGATCAATGCCTTCGCGATTGGCTGCCTCGTTG
>CAZADH010000014.1:0-43124 GCA_964483805.1 uncultured bacterium | reverse complement strand
CTCTACTCCCGACATGTGACCAACACGCGGTATCTCGCGGTGGCGGTGGTGCCGGCGGTCGAACGACCGCACGTGCCGGCCTGGTTGCTTGGGGTGCGCACGTCACTCATTGTATTGCTCCTCGCGGCGTGGCTGCGTCTGGGCGGCAGGGCCGTGCGCGTCGGGCTGCGGCAACGCTTCGCCGTGCTTTTCCTGCTGGCCTCGAGTCTGCCCCTGGTTCTCGGCGGTCTCGTTGGGTATGCGGCGCTGGTCGAACGGGAGCGGACGCAGAACGATGCGCTTCGTCGCCTGTTGGCCAACGAGCTGACGGCGGTCGACAGTCGCAAAGACGCCTACAACGACCGCTACCGGGCGGCTTTCCTCGAGATGGTCGGCGATCCGGATCTGCTGGCGCGGTTGCGCGCCGGCGGTCTCGACCATCCGGGCGTCATCGAGGCGGCGCTGCGCGGATACGGTAACGATGCGGGCCGGGCGACCGCGGCGACTTCTTTGCCGTTGAGCCTGCTGGCGCTCTTTGACGATCACGGTCGCTTCGTTGCCACCACACCGCTCGACCTGGCGCGCGGCGAGGAGTTGGCGGCCCTGATTCGCTTTTACCGGGGTGGCGTGGTGGGGGCCATGCGCAAACTGCAGCAGGTACGCGATCCGGGGATTCGCCTGCCCCCCGACCCGCGCACCCCCGAGGAACTGGCGTTGGCGCAGCTCTACGAGCAGGGATGCGGGTCCCCCTTCGTCAGTGCGGTGATCTGGAGCCGATCGGAACTGGAGAGCATGCGGGTGGGCCGCCACCAGTCGACGATGTTGCACGAGTTTCTGCTGCCGTCGGGGAGAGAGCAATATGCAGTATTGACGGTGTGGGATCACCACGTTCTCGACCGCGCCGTCCTGGCATCATCGCGGCAGGCGGTGTTCGAGCGACACGGCGTGGCTGTCGACCTCGCCGCTTTCGTGTGGCGGCGTGGCGACCTTGCGGTGGGCCTGGCGCCGCCCCGCGGTTACGCCGAGCGCATGCAGGCCGTGGGCGCACGGGCCTTGTTGCGGCACGGTCCGGTGCTCGTCGAGGATGCCGCCAATGCCTACCTGTTGCTGGCCGCGCCCGCGCGGGCACTGCAAGACACGGTATTGCTGGCCGGTATCGATATGACGCCGTTCACGGCGGACCTGCGTGCGCGTCGGCACTGGCTCGCCCTGCTGTTGGTCGCGAGTGTGGCGATCATGATGCTGTTGGGTGTCGTGGTCGGTGCCCGCGTCGTCACCCCGGTGACCCATATCCAGCGCGGCCTCGAGCGGGTGGCTGCCGGTGATCTGCAGCAGACCCTCCACCTGCAACGGGCCGACGAGTTGGGACGTCTGAGTCTGGCGTTCGATCGCATGATCGGCGGTTTGCAGGCGCGCCATCGACTGGCGACCCTGGTGTCCGGGCAGGCGCTGCAGTCGATCGCCGACAGCCATGATCTGGCCAGCGTCGGGGTCGGGCGGCGGCAGGAGGCAGTCATCCTGGTCTCCGATGTCCGCGATTTCACCGGGCACTGCGAACGCGAGGCGCCGGCAACGATGACGGCGCTGCTCAACCACCACTACACCCGCATGGCCGACATCATCGGCCGGTGTGGCGGCAAGGTCGACAAGTTCATCGGTGACGCGATCCAGGCGATTTTCGAGGACGATGGTTCCGGTGCCGATGTGGGAGAAGTGGCGGCGGACCAGGCCAATGCCGCCCGCCGCGCGTGTGTCGCCGCGGCGCGCATGCTCGATGCGTTGGCGCAGATCAACGCCCGGCGCGAGCGCGACGGGCAGTTTCGTTACGCGATTGGTGTCGGCATCGCCGCGGGAACGGTGGTGGTTGGCGGTATCGGTACTGCGGCCGGGCGCCTCGATTTCACCGTGGTGGGGCGGCCGGTCAAGGCGGCGGCGAAGCTCGAAGCCCTGACCAAGACGGCGAGCGCGCCGATCGTAATCGACGGGAACGTGCAGCGGGCGGCGGCGTTGCCCGCGCCGGTCTGCCGCCGTCTCGTCGGTGCCGGCGGTTCGGCAACGACCGGCGGTGTCGCCATGGCCGACGATGAGGCCTGGACGATCGATGGACCGCGGTTGCTGGGTGAACTTGGCCCCGCGGCTGGAACCGGGGCGGCCGGGACGGCACCCGGTCCTGCGTCGACGGGTGCACCCCCGGCGCGTCCGCGGTCGTCTGGCGCATCGCCGGCACCGCAGTCCACGGTGCCGGTGGCGAATTCAGGCGAGACCCTCGTGCCGGCATGGCCTCAGGGCTGGGTATTCGCCGGCCGGGTGGGCGCACTGCTCCTCGGTATGGCGTTGCTGTTGTTTCCGACATACGTTGTATGGCAGACGGACCGGGCCGCCACCGCCGCTCAGCGGGTGACGCTCGATCGCGAGGCGCGCGAACGCAACGACCTCGTGCTCGAGATGATCGCGCGCCGGGGCGTCGGCAACGCGCTCCTCGACGAACGGGTGCGGCGGTTCGCCGATACCATCGTCGGGATGGCGCACACGCTCTCGGCCAACAACCCCAGGGCGGCCCTGGGGTCCGCCGCCGCTCTGGTTGCAGCTCGGTCCGACACCGTTTCCCTGGGCCTGATTGGCTACACCATTGTGCCCATCGCCTCGGTGTCGTGGGTCGAGACCGCGTCGCGGGCGGTCATGGTTCGCCCGGACTCATCAATGGCCGCCTGGGAACGTGACGGCTGGTCCGCCGGTCTGGGAGAGGGGGAACACGCCTTCTTCCGGCGCATGCTGGCGCGGGTGGCGGCGACGCAGGGACTCACCACCGTGTTTCTGCCAAGCACCCGGGAGAACCGCGATATGGTGCGCGAGTTCCAGCGGGTCGCGGGCGTGACGTTGGACATCGGCGACATGGCCGGCCGCTACTGCGCCCGCAGCATGATCGGTGAGATCGCGGGCCGACCGGTGGTCATTCTCTGGGTGCCGCTCATACAGCGGGATCAGGCGGCGGTCGGTGCCGCGTTGCTGGCCACGGCGCGGGCCGCAGGACGCACGGCCGATGACCTGGGGCGGGCCTCATTCTACGGTCCGGCCCGGGCCCTGGGGGCGGCCGTGTTCGTGGTGGCGAGACAGACGGCGGAGGCGGAACCGGCGCGGCATCTGCTGGCGAACCTCGAGGATACCGGGGTCGAGTTGGCGGTGCTGCCGACGGCGGGCACGAGCACCGCGCAACTGAGTTCCGCGTGGAGCCAGGGGGCGTTGGCCCGGTTCCTGGCGGGTGATCCTGAACCGGCGCGGCGGGCGGGGTGGGTGGTCAGCTCGGGAACCGCGGTGCTCGATCAACCATACACAGTATGGTTGGCCTCGCGTGCGTTGCCGGATGGCGGGATCGCGACGACCGCGGCCCTGGCCCCCGTGCTGTGTGCCTTCCTGTTGCTCGGTAGCGGCATACTGTTCGTTACGGTGTTCAGCGATGCGGGCCTGACCCGCAGCATCGGCAGCCTGCTCATCGGCGGTTTTCTTCTCGCCGGGGTGTTGCCCCTGGCTGTCGTCGATCGCGTAACCACCGAGTGGCTCGCGGCGTTGCGGGCGAGTGCTGCCGAGCGGGTGCGGGGTGAGGTGCGCGCGAAGATCGATGCCTTCGAGGAGCGGGTGCCGGCGCAGCGCAGTTGGATACTCGCCGAGATGGTGGCCGTGGCGCGATCCCCGCGCCTGGCCGCCTTGATGGATGCTGCGGTCGTCGAGGCGAACCGGGCTGACCACCGGACCTCGACCGCGGCCGGCGCGAGCGAGACCCTGGCGACCGGTACCGCCGCCTGGCGCCTCGGCAAGGTCATGGATGCTGCAACACAACGTATGGTCAGACGGTGGCAGCCGCTCCGGTTGAACAAGTTCGTCGTCACCTCGCACACTGGGTTCCAGGTGGGGGCCGCCCTTCAGGGCGGGCGCGGGCAAGAAGGCGATTCGTTGGTCGAGGCGGTGGCGGCGATCGGCAGCGAACGCCTCGCCATGCTCAATCCCGAACTCGCGATTGCAGAGGGTGACGGCCAGGGTGTTGCTGCCGCGGCCAGGAAAGAGATGGTTACGCAGGGCGGCCTGCGCCTGGCGCAATCGGTCTACGGCGCCGACCTGATGATGCAGTTCGTCAACGACTGGCGGGGGCCGGCGATCATGGAGTCGGGAGTGGGCCAACAGGCGGTGTTGACCTGTGGCGTGCCCGACAGCGTGCGACCACGCTACGCCGTGACCTGGGTGTTTCGCTGCGACCAGACGGACTGGCCGGCGGCCGATCGCGTCTATCGGCAGCAGTCGGCACCCCTGCCGGTCGGGTTTTTGCGCGCTGACATGCTGCACTCCGTGCAGGCGCCGATTTCGGTGAGCCTGGAGGTGCGGCTGTCGACCAGTCCGGGGCGCGCCGCCGAAATACCGGGGTTCCGGCGGGCGATCGAGTTGGTGAGCCAGCGCAACGGACCCGTGAGCATGCGCCTGCAGGCGGGTGACCAGGCCGCGTTGTTCGAGGGGCGGCCGGCGCGATTCAGCAATGCCCTGGTCTGGTGCGGCCTCGCGCCCGAGGCACCGCTCGACGAGGAGGCGCGCGACCTGCGCCGAACCGTGAACATTCTCCTGCTCGCGGCCGGTCTGGCCACCCTGCTGCTTGGTTGGTCGGCCGCCCGCGACCTGCTGCAGCCGGTGCGCGAACTGGACAGCGCGATGATGGCCATCGACCGCGGTGCCTACGAGACCCGCCTGCCCACCGATCGCGCCGATGAGTTCGGCGACCTGTGCCGTAGCTTCAATACCATGGCGCGCGGCCTGCAGGAACGCGAGTTGCTCGGTCGCATGGTCTCGGCGGCCGCCCGCAAAGCGGTCGACAGCGACGGTGCCGCTTCTGCCGGCGGTGGTGGAGCCAGTGAAATACGAAGTATGACGGTGCTGTTCCTGGGTGTGCCCAGGTTCCAGGAGGTGCTGGCGCACATGGCGCCGCAAGACCTCATGGCCGCGCTCAACCGCCAGTCGGCCGCGGTGTGCGCCGAGATCATGCGGCAGGGCGGCGACGTCGACAAACTGCTCGGTGACAAGATCCTGGCGGTGTTCTACCACGAGGGTCGTGCCGCGACGCAGGCAGTGCAGGCAGCGGTGGCGGCCGGGCGCAACCTGCTGGTGGCGGCCCGTGCCGGCGATCTGCCCCTGCCGCTCGCGGGCGGGATCCACTGCGGACCGGTACTGATCGGTCTGCTGGGCGCCGGCAGCCGCCGCGATCACACGGTCATCGGCGATGCGGTCAATCTGGCCGCCCGCATCGAGGCGGCGGCGGAAGACCTTGGCGGCAGCGGCGAACTGGTGATCTCTGCCGAGGCGCACGCACTGGCGGCGGCCGGTGGCGAGCCCATTGTGGCCACCCCGCTGGCGGTGACGACCGTCAAAGGCAAGCGCCGTGCCGTGTCGCTGCTGCGGGTTTCGTTGTGACCGCGAAAACAAAGACGCACGCCAGCACTGTGGAGTGCGGCATGCGTCCCCGACTTGTCGTCGTGCGAACGGTTTTCTGAGATTACAGTTTCAGCGCTTCGACCGGGCACACCCCGACGCAGGCGCCGCACTCGATGCAGCCGTCGCCCTTGTAGTGACACTTGCCGTCGTCGCGCATTTCGAGCACCTGGACCGGACACACGCCGATGCAGGCCTGGCAGCCCACGCATTTCTGTTGGTCGACTTTGATTGCCATGATGAACTCCTTGCCCACGCAAATTTGCTGAGATCGACAACGCCGGTCTCGCTGCCATGCTACCGTACCCGTCGCGCCAAGGCTACCACCGTCATGCCGGGTCGGTTGCGCTTGCGCCATCGTGGCGGCAAACGCACTTGGCGTGTGCCGGCATGGGCGCCTGCCCCCCCTTCGCGCATCGTGCGCGGCCGGGTTCACGAGGTGCGGGGTTTGTGCTACGATACCGGCCATGAACATGCACCTCCTGCGCTGCTCGCTCGTGGCTGTGGTGGCGGCGGTTGCGCTCCTGGGGCTTTGTGCTCCCGCGCCCGCCTATGAAGGCAATCTCGAAATCGAGATGCCGCGCCTGACGATGTTCTACCAACCGCCGCAAGATCGCGGCAGCTTGGCCAACCTGCTCGTGTTGCAGCGCGAGGTCGAGCAGTTGAACCTCGTGGCCGCTGTCATCAACAACTATCTCAACCATCTCATTCATCTGCGCAAGGTCTCGTCGTTGCCGCGGTTGTCGATCGAATACGCGCCGGGCGCCGAAAAAAGCGGGGTGGGCGAGGCCGGGCGGCTGCTGCTGCATGATCTCGGGCTGCAGAACGCCCTCGATACCGTGAATGCGTGGCTCACCGAGCGGGCCCCGGAAACGAGCCGTTCGCTCTTGACCCAGCGCGAGCACGTGTTCGATCTGTCGCGGGCGGTTCCGCTGGCATCGGGGACTGTCGAAGATGGTTTCTCCTTCGATGCGCTGTCCGACCGGATTCCGGAACTTGCCCCGGAAGGCGATTTTGCCGTGTTGCCCGATCGACGCATCGTGGTCAGTCGCCCAACGGCGGGTATGAACCGCCTGCTTTGTCTGCCGATCGATGCCCGCGAGAAGGGCCGTTGCCTGGTGCCGCCCGGACAGTATTTCTACACCGGCGTGCGCGCATCGGCCGATGGCAAATGGCTCTTCTTCCTCGCAGGTGAACAGGCGATGGTGGCGTCAACCGCCTCGGGATCGCCGATCGAACTGTTTCCCCGGGACGAAGGGATGCTCTTCCTCGACGGCTCCTGGTCGCCGGTTGGGGCGAAGTTTGTCGGTGTATTACAAAAGAAAGACACCGGGGCGCGGCGACTGTTCCTCTTCGACGGCGACAAAGGCAAACTCATGCCGTTCTTCGACGATCACCCCGAGATCGAAGCCGATTACCAGTTTCCCTGGCCCTGCTGGTCGCCGTTCGGCCAGCAATTCCTGTTGTCCACGGGCAACGAAATCAGCCTGTGCGATCTGGCCAACAATCGCGTCCTGGCCCGGGTGGTCAAACTGCCGCAAACCGAGGCGACCGGCATCTGCGAGATGCTGTGGGCGCCCGATGGGCGCTGCTTCTATTTCTCGACCACGACCGGCATGTCGCGCGACAAGCGCATCTACGACTCCGGTGATTTCCGTGGTGCGGCCGTGGTTCGCGTCGACCTCACTGACGGTCAGGGACCCGTTGAAAGACCACTGTTCGTCGGCAAAGGGTTTGTCAAACTGCTGCAAGTGTGTCAGGAAGGCCGGCTCGTGTTTCTTCATGGGCGCATGAAGACGCAACGCTACCGTTCGCCGCTCTGGACCTTCGACGGCGTGAGTGCGTATGCGACCCCGGTGCCTGGGTCGCCCACGGCCACGGCACCCACACCGATCACTCTGAAATACGTCTACGCCTTGCGCAACCTCGAGTCGAAGTTCGCCAATATCGTCGATGCCGGGCAGCATCGCGCGAATCTGCAGTTCTGCGATGAACAGGCGACGTCATGGTTCATTGGCACGGATATGGCATCGGGGCCGATGCCGATCGCCGCAACCTTCGATATGCGGCAACCGCCGTATCCGTTCGGGGAGCGCAACCGCGTCTACTGCCTGGGTCTCGAAGCGAGCGTGGTCAAGCCGTTCCTCGATTTTCTCGCCGGCTACCGCATCATCCGCTTCGAACTCGATGCCGATCTGCGCCGCGTGTATTTCTTATCGAATACGCGCGGGCAGATGACCGCCTGGAGCGGTCGCCTCGATCACGTGTGCGAGGTCAAGTTTGCCCAACCGAAGAGCTTCAACGTCGATGCCGAGGACGAGGGCGCCGGCGAGGCCGCTGACCCGGGATTGGGCACCGACCTGCCACCGTCGGCCAGCATCCTGCCCCCCGCGTTGCCCGGCACCGGTGCGGCGCCCGCCAGTCCAGGTGGATCGACCGACCAACCTCCGGCCGCGACCATCCTGCCGCCCGTGGTGCCGCCTTCCCTGCCGGTCCCCGACAAGAAGTCGTCGGCAGGCGATGACGGTGGTTTCGGCGACATCCCCAAAGCATCGGTGTTGCCGCCACCGGCACTGCCGTCGACCGCATCAGGACAAGGAAGCGGGGCCAGGTAGGCGGCTCGTCCGCACACGATGCGCGCCACGCAAGGGAGCCTCGGCGGCCGGGGAGAGGCAGGGTGGCGATGCCGTGGGGGCACGCATGTTGATCTCAGTTGTATGTATGAAGTATGACTGACCGCAGCGCGCCACGTCTGTTGCTCCTGAACGTGCCGGTCGTGCGTGCCTGTGAGCCGCCGGCCGGTTTGTGGCAGCTTGCCGCGGCAGTGGCTGGCGTTGGCGTTGGGGTTCGCGTCCTCGATCTCAACCTCGAGGGACAACTGCACCTGTTGCAGACTCCGCCGCTCGCGACCGATACCTGGACCCGTCGAGCCGCCCGGGATGGCGTGGGCCATCTCGCGGCGCTGCGCGAGCGCTTCATTGCTGCTGATCCGCCGGCCGCCGCCCCCGAACACGGATCGGCGTTTGCGCACTTCGACACCTATGTGCGTCGGGTCGGCGACCTCGAGCGCTTGCTGGCCAAGGCCGCGACGGGCGGGTGGCACCTGGGGTTGGCCAACCTCGAACACGAACGGTGGTTGCCGACGCGCAGCGTCGACCTGCGGGCGGCGGCCGCCGAACCTGAGGCCAACCCGTTTGCGCGACTCTTCGCGGCGCGCCTGCGTGCGGTGCTGGGCGAGTTCGCCCCTACCCATGTCGGGGTCTCGCTCAACTACCTGAGCCAGGCGTTGTCGGCCTTCGCCATCCTCGGTTGGCTGCGCCGCGAGCGACCAGACATACAACGTATTGTCGGTGGCGGCCTGATCACTTCGTGGTCGCGCCGCCCCGGCGGGCCCGAACGGTTTGCCGAGTTGATCGATCACTGGATCCCCGGTGCGGGCGAGGAACCGTTGTGCGCGCTGCTGACGCGCGGTGGCGCTTCGGGAGCGGTGACCACCCACGTCTCCACGATGCCGACCGAGAGCGAGAATGACTGTGGCCTGTCGCCCGACCAGTATCTGTCGCCGGGGCCGGTGTTGCCGTTCTCAGCGGCGAGCGGTTGCTTCTGGCGGCGCTGTGCTTTCTGCCCCGAGGTCGCCGAGGGCAACCCCTTCGTCCCGTTGCCGCCGGCGCAGGTGGCGGCCACGCTGCGCTCGCGGGTCGCAGCCGAGCGGCCGGTGTTGCTGCATCTGCTCGACAACGCGCTCTCGCCCGCACTGCTGCAGGCACTCGCGGCCGCGCCACCGGGCGCGCCGTGGTATGGTTTCGCCCGCTTCGGCGCGCCCTTGAACGAGCCGGGGTTTGCCGAAGCGTTGGCGCGGTCGGGGTGTATCATGCTGCAACTGGGCCTCGAGTCCGGCGACCCCGACGTGCTGGCCGCCATGCGCAAAGGCATCGATCTGACCGACGCGGCCGCGACACTCGCCGCATTGCATGCGGCCGGCATCGGCACCTATGTGTATCTGCTCTTTGGCACCCCGAGCGAAGACCGTGCCGCCGCCGAACGGACCCTGGCGTTCGTGCGCACCCAGGCGGCGCACATCGACTTCCTCAACGTGGCGATCTTCAACCTGCCGGCGCATGGTGATGAAGCGGTGACGCTGGCCACGCGGCCGTTCAACGATGGCGACCTCTCGCTCTATCTCGACTTCACCCACCCGCTCGGCTGGGACCGCCGGACCGTGCGACGCTGGCTCGATACGGTATTCAAGCGTGACCCATGTATTGCTGCGATATTGCAGCGCGACCCCCCGGTGTTCACCTCGAACCATGCGCCGTTCTTTCTCTTGCACGGGCGGGCGCGGCGGGGTGTCGGCGACCGAGGGTGAGCGGAAGGCGGTTACCTCGCGGGTTTGGGAAATCTCCAGATTCGCCGGGTGGCGCCCCCACGCGAGGTGGGTGGTGCGTGGCCGGCTGCGGCTCCGGCGTGTCTGTCGACGATCAACTCGCGCTGATCCTCGGCGAAGGCAACCGTGACGATCACGGGGGTGTTCCGATCGTGCTCGTGCAAACGCACGGCAAACCGCCCGGCCTCGTCGAAGCCGACCTCGGTTTCGCCGCCGGTGTCGGCGTTGATCGCGCGCCGCAGGAGAATGTGGGCGAGGCGCGACGCCTGCTCGAACGACTCGTCGCGGTGCGCGCCGCCGGCGGTGATGACGAAACGTGCGAAACACGAGCGGGCATGGAACCAGTCGCGCCCGACGTAGACGCTGCCGCCGTCGGGGTGCGCCAGATAGCGCGCCAGGATCGCTGAGCCGCCCGACAGGTCAGCATACAGAATATTGACGATACTGCAGGTCGGGTCGACGAGAACGACCAGGTCGAGCCCGTCGAAACCCGGGCCGGACAATGCGCCGTAAACCAGGGTCCAGCCGTGGGCGAGGTGGGCGACCCGACGCAGACTCAGATCGTGGGTGCCGCCGTTGGGCGCCGATTCGCAGCGCCACAAGTCGGTGGGGGAACCGAACAAGCCATGCAGGCTGCGCATGAGCACGCGCCTCGTATCTTCCGCTTGCAGACAGCGAACGCCGGCAGCGAACCTCGCGGCGCCGGGCGCAACCGTGAAGGTTGCCCCCGGACACCGGGATGTCACGCCCAGACAGGCCGCCAGCAGCAGGATGGCGGCCCCGGGAAAAACGCGCATCGGGCGCGAGCCGTTCACGGTGTGGCTTCGCTTGGCAGGTCGGAGCGCGATGCCCACTCCGTCCAGCCGCCATCGTACCAGGACACGTCGCGGTAACCGAGCAGATATTTCAATACAAAGTATGCCTGACTGGCCTGGTGACCGGTGCGGCAGTGGAGGATGACCGGTTTCTCGAGGGCGGCGGCGGTGCCGGGAGCACGTTCCGGTTGGGCCAGCGGTCGCACGCCGATCTGCTGCCAGACCGCGGTGAGGTCGGCAATCGTCTTGAAACGGGCAACTTCGCCCTGTTTGTCGAGGTCGTCGAGGTGCGGCCGGCTGCGCGCGCCCGGAATATGGCCGGCCCGGGCTTCGTCCGATTTGGCACCGGTGAAAAACTCGGCCGGGCGCACGTCGACAATTAAAGCGCTCCGGTCGGCCGCGGCTTTGGCGACAACGTCGATCCCAACCGTAAAACGATCGGGCTCGGTCGGCACCGGGTAGCTGGTCGCGGTGACCCGCGGCAACTGGCGCGTGAGCGGGCGTTTCTCGGTTTCCCAGCGACTGTGGCCACCGTGCAACACTCCCCAATAGCGGTGGCCGAGGCGTTCGAGCGCCAAGCCCGCCAGGGTCGCGTCGTGCACCTTGTCGCCGTGGACGAAGACCACGACATCGGTTGTATTTACGCCGAGCTGACCGACCTGGCGCGCCAGCATGTCAGCCGGCAACAGCATCGATGGCACCCCGCCGACCATGCCGCGCAGACTCTCGATATGCAGTGACACGGCGCCGGGGGCGTGACCGGCGTTGTATTCGGGCTGTGCGCGCAAATCGACGATGCACAGACCGGGTTTCCCGAGGTTGGCGGTCAGCCAGTCGGGCTCGACCAGCCCGGGCAGGTGGATGACGGGGGCGAGTGACGTCGGCCATACCGGGGCCGCGGCGACCCGCGCGCCCTGATCCGCTGGCAGCGCCGAGATTCCCGAAGTCGACGCTGGCGTGATCGTGGCCGGGGTTGCGGGCGGGTGTGGGCCGGAACCGGCCAGGAAATACTGCCGCCAGCGGGTGATGCGGGCCGCATCGGCCGGGGCCAGTGGTTCGCGGCGCAACGACACCGGTTTGAGGCAGCGCGCGAAGAAACCGTCGAGACCGTCGGTGAGCAGGAAGACATTGGTGAAGCCAAGGCGCGCGAGGGCGTCGCGGGCCTGGGCCGGATGCGTCATGCCGTTCGAATACAGCACGATCGTGCCGCGGTTCTTGACCGGGGTCAGCTCATCGACGAGGCGCGGCAACGGGATGTTCACTGCTCCCCGCAGATGGCCGGCGTGAAACTCGCTCTCCGGGCGCACATCGACGACGACCAGGCCGGCTTCGCCTGCCACCATGCGGTCGGCGAGGTCCTCGGGGTCGAGGTGATCGGCCGCAGCCTCGATGGTCGCGAGCATCTCGGTCTCGCGCCGCACGTCAGCGGGAGCACCGGGAGTATTGACAGCGTATGTGGTCGCGTTGGCGCTCGTCGGCGTGGAGGCCGGGGTGGTCGGGGTGGCCGCGGCGGGGATAGGCGTTGCTGGAATGGCAGGGAGAACGAGCAGCCCGGCCGCCAATAGAATCAGGGCGACGGAGACCAGGGTCAGTGCGGGTGCACGCTGGCGCAGACCGGCGCCCTCGTCGGCGTTCACGTGCCGCTCGAGCAGTTCGCACCCCCAGAAGGCCACGACGCCGGCCATGGTAAAACCAAGCGCGAACACGGGCCGCGAAACCCCGAGCGTGTCGTAGATGAACAGAACGCCGCGGTTGCCCCAATTGGTGAGCCCGCCGAACCAGGCATACCCTTCATTGAAGAGGGCTGTGCCGGCCATCGCGCCCAACAGGAACAACAGGGCATCGATGCGTCCACCGGCGAGGCCGACGGCAGCAGTGCCCGGGCACCAACCGCCCATGACGAAGCCGATGCCCAGCAGTAGACCGCCGACAATCTGGGCGCCGTAGATGGTCTCGAGCAGGTTGATCTTGTCGAGATTGGCGACCCCGGCGGCGGTCAGCCACGACAGGCCGAGCATTGCCGTGAGCACCGCTGTGAACATGACCTTGAGCACGGTCATGTCGCGAAAGTAGAAGATGCCGGCGAGGCGGCGCGAACTGCCGAACCCGGCCTGCTCGAGGGCAGTGCCGAAGGCGACACCAATGCACAATGCCACCACCAGCGCGGCCGGAGAGCCAAGGGCGTCGAGGCCGTAGAAGGTCTCAATCATGCCACTGCCTCCGGAAGAACCAGGCCGCCGCATAGCCGCCCGCGAATACGCAGCACAGATAGGCGATGCTGCCGGTCAGCAACAGGGCCGTGCCGGTCAGTGCCTGACCGGAAGTGCAGCCCTGCGCGATCCGGCTGGCAAAGCCGGCGAGCACGCCGCCGCCGACCGCCAACAGTGCGCGTGTGCCGGCAGGGCAGGCGTTGCCGCGCTCGAGGCGGACCTCGGCCCGCCCGGTGAGCAGGGCGGAGCACAGACCACCGAGAAAGGTGCCCAGAAGCATCAATACAAGGTAATAACGCAGTGGCGTGGCTCCCCAGGCCCCGAAATACTCCGACTGCAGCACGTGATCAGGTGAAATGCACATCTGGCAGAAGGCGGCGAGGCGGGCCATGCCGGCCGAAGCCCCGAGGCCGGCGCCAAGGATGACAAACGAGGCGAGCAACGTCAGGCCGAGCAATAGCCCGGCAAGATAGGGGTTGAGATAAGGTTCCGGAGTATTGATGTCGTATTTACTCACGGTTCAACACCCGGCGCTCTTCTTCTTCTTCGGGGCCGGCGTTGGGGCCGGCGTCGCGGGGGCTGCCCCCGTTGCTGGGGTGCTCGGCGCCACGGTGGCGGGGGCGGCTCCGGGGGCTGTCGTCGGCAACGGTGACGGTGCCGGGGCAACCGCCGGCGTCGGTCCGCGGGTTGCGCCGGCCGGCACGGTTCCGCATCGCTCGGTGTCTTGCCAGTAGGCTTCGAGACCGCCATGCAGTGCCTTGATCGGGCGTTTTGTCTTTTGCGAGAGAATGCCGGCGACCATCATGGCCAGGCTGCCGTCGCGGTCGACGATGACCAACGGAATATCGCCGACCAATAGAGCCGGATTGGCCAGTGCTTCGACGATATCGACCGATCGCGCGTTGATCGGGTTGTAGTCGGCCACGGCAGCAGCCGGCCGCAGGTCGATGAGTTCGAAGGTGCCCGGCAGGTCGATGACCATCCGCTTGAGTTCGGCAGGGGCCAGGCGTTCAGGCAGATTGACGTTGCGCAACGGAGCGGCCGCGCCCGCGCCCGCAAGCTGGGCACCGGCAGCGCTCTTCTGGGCGTCGGCACCGAACACCGGATAGCCGGCTTCGATCCAGGCTTCGGAGCCGCCGTCGAGACTCGATGCTTTGGTGAAGCCGCTGCGTTCGAGGATGCCGACGGCCATGCTCGACCGATACGCGGAGTTGCACACGGCCACCACCGGCTGGTCTTTCTCGAGCTTGGCCGATGCGGTCTCGGCCAGATGGTTCAGTGGCAGGTTCAGCACCTGGCCGATACGCAGTCCCATCCATTCATTGGGCATGCGCACGTCGACGATGATCGGTGCCTTGCCGTCGCTGACCGCGGCGTGCAGTTCGGCGGGCTTGGCCATGCGGTTGGTCAGAACCGGCAGATTGGCCTGGGTCCACGATTCCCAGGTGATGCCGCGGGCGGCGTAGCCGACCCGGTGCAGGCGGCGGTGCGCTTCCTTGATCTCGCTCGTGCTGCCGCACACGATGAGGTGGGTGCCCCACGGCACCATGATGCCGGTCCAGGTCTCGAGTCGGCCGCGCACCCCGATGTTCACCGAATTGGGAATGTGGCCGGCAGCGTAGGCCGCCGGGTCACGAACATCGACGACGTAGCCCTGGGAGACATCGATCAATGCCGCGCTCGGCGAAGCGATCATCGCCGGCTCGGCGGCCCAGTCGACGAGTTGCGGGCCTTTGCGGTTCATCTGGGCGTTGTGCTTGAAATACTGCGGCGCCTCGGGCAGGCCGTCGAGCACCGCCGAGATAAACGCACTGCGACTGTGTGCATGTTGTAAATACGCATTGGTCTGTTTCTGGGCGCCGAGAGTCGAGGTGGGTTCGTCGCTCAGGTGTGCGCCACACAGCGAGCCGGCGCCGTGCGCAGGCAGGATCGAGACGGGGTCGGGGAGCTTCGCCAGTTTGTTGGTCCAGGTGTCGAACAGCATGCCGGCCAGAGCGGCGGCGCTCGTTGTGCCGCCCATGAGGTCGGGGCGGCCGACGCTGCCGATGAACAGCGTGTCGCCGGTGAACATGAACTTCTGTTCGCCGGGTTTGTTACGCGGGGCGACCAGTCCGCAGATGCCGTCGGGGGTATGACCGGGGGTTTCGAGGAACGAGACCACCGCGTTGCCGATCGTCAGGGTCGCGCCGTCGCGCAGCGGTTCGAACGGATACTCGGCACCACTGATCGCCGACGCATACAGTTTGCACCCGACCGCCCGCGCCATTTCGGTGTGCCCGGCGACGAAGTCGGCGTGCGAGTGGGTCAGGAAGACGCCCCGGCAGGTCAGCCCCTGGGTCTGGAGCACGTCGAGATAGGTATCGATGTCACGGCCTGGGTCGATGACCAGGGCATCTTTGTCGCTGATCAGCATGTAGGAATAATGCGACAGCACGGCGAGGTTGTACTGGAGAATCTTGTAGCCCTCGCCCTCATACGTGGCCACGAGGTCGTATTTGGCGGCGCTGTCGTCGTGCGAGGCCGATTCAGAGTCTTTGATGCCCGCGGCTGTGGCCATCGCCGCAATCGCCAATAGAACAAGAAGTCCGGTACACCAACGTCTGAAGCCGTGTCGCATGGAAGCTCTCCTTGGAGAAACATAATGTATTGCGAATCAATCGCGGATCGCTCTCGGGCAACGCTTCAGGCAGTCTAGCATCGTTGGTCGGTGACGGCAAATCTCACCGGATACGCTCACCGGATGCGCGGTGGAATGCTGCCGACACGGAGACAGCCTGCGGCGCCTGCCCAAGGCAGCGCGACCGACCGCGGTCGTCAGCGCCCGGGCCGGCCTGGTCTACGGGCGCCGCCGATGGCGACCGGGTGCCGAAGGCAACAAACCCGGGGAAGCGATCAGCAGGCGCTGGATCCTCCCCCGGGTTCGTCGTGGGCGCCGGGGAACGGGTGGCCGTCCCCCGGCGCGTCAGTCTGGGTTACTCTTGCTCGCCGTTTGCGCCGAGTTTGAGCTGGTGGCGCGGCAGGTTCTTCAGGCAGAAGAACCAGTCGAGACAGGTCTGCCCGGAGGTCTTCTGCACGCGGTCCTTGGCGGCGCCACACGAACCCGGCGGCGGCACGATCACGTCGTCACCTGGCCGCCAGTCGGCCGGCGTCGCGACTTTGTGGGCGTCGGACGTCTGCATCGCGATCAGCAGGCGCTTGATCTCCTGAAAATTGCGGCCGTTCGACAACGGGTAGTAGATCATCGCGCGGATCTTGCCCTCAGGGTCGATATAGAACACGGCACGAACAGCCTTGGTGTCGGCGGCGTTCGGGTGCAACATCCCGTATTTCTTCGAGACCTCCATTTTGATGTCCTCGATCAACGGGAAGTTGACTTCCATGTGCTTCATGCCGCGATACTGGATCTTCTCTTTGATGGTCCGCAGCCAGGCAATATGGCTGTACAGGCTGTCGATCGAGAGACCGACCAGTTCGCAGTTGAGCGACTTGAACTCATGGTGCATGCGGGCAAAGGTCATGAATTCCGTGGTGCACACCGGCGTGAAATCGGCCGGATGACTGAAAAGAATGACCCACTTGCCCTTATAGTCGCCCGGGAAATTGATCGGCCCCTGGGTGGTGTTGGCGGTGAACGCGGGAGCCGGCTCGCCGATCAACGGGATCTGCCCGTCGGCAGCGACCAGTGGACCTGCGAAGAGCACGATGGCCAGGGTGGCGAGCAAGGTGATGGATGTTCGATGCATGGGAATACTCTCTCCTTGGTGTCAATATTGAATCGCCCTATATTGCTGGGACGACCATTCTCTTAATAGGAGAGGTTCGCAGTAAAAGTCAAGTGAGAAGAATTATCAATAATTGCTCAGTCTCGTTGCGTGTCCTGGACGGCAGATTTCCTCCCGGTCACCCGATACTGCTGATCGTCATCAATGGGCGCGGCAACCGCGAACCCGGCATTTTGCAGCGATGCTGCCGTAACCGTGGCTGGCGCCAGAATATCATTGGCCACATCGGCGCCAGCGCCCGCGTGAATGTGGTTGATCTCGCATCGCGGCTGGAAGTGCCAGATGTGCAAGTACCCTCCAGGGTGCAATACACGATAAAGCTCGCGTGCGATTGCCGTCGGGTCAGAAAAATGGGGCCACACCGAGCAACAGAAGACCCGGTCGAAGACTCCGGCCGCGAACGGCAACCGATAGGCGTCGGCAACCTGCCAGAGCACGCGCGGATCGGCGCACTTGCGCACGGCGATCGCCAACATCCCGGGTGAGACGTCGATCGCCGCGATGCGGGCGCGCGCCGACAACTGTGGCAGCATGCCGATCACGATGTTGCCGGTGCCGCAGCCGATGTCGAGAATACGCTCGTCGGTGCCCACGGCCAGCTCGCGCAGCCCGTCGCGCAGTTTCGCGTGCAGGAGCGGGATGTCTTCGAGACTGTCCCAGCGCGGCGCCAGGTCGTCGAAAAAGGCGGCATTCTCTTGGCTGTTCATGACGAATTGTCCCTCCTCGGCCGCAGGCTGTGTGGCACCTCGAGGCCGTGCGCCAGCATCAGTGCTTCATCTGCCAGCAGCGCTCGGGGTGCGCCGGTCGCCACCACCCGGCCCGCGTCGATGACCAGTGCCCGGTGACAGATCTCGACCACCAGTTCGAGGTCGTGGGTGGCGATGATCTGCGCCTGGGGCAGCGCCAGCAACAACCGGATCAGCTCGCGGCGCCCCCGCGGGTCGAGGCCGGCGGACGGTTCGTCGAGGGCAAGGATGCGCGCCCGCATGGCCAGAAGCCCAGCCAGCCCGACACGGTGTTTCTCGCCGTGGCTCAAATGGTGGGGATGCCTGTCGGCAAAACCGCTCAGGCCGACCTGCGCCAACGCCTGCTGCACGCGTTGATGGCACTCGTCGTCGGTGAAACCGAGCTGCTGCGGTCCGAAGGCCACGTCTTCAGCGACGGTCGGACAGAACAACTGATCGTCGGGATTCTGAAAGAGCAGGCCCACCGCCGCTCGCACCTCAGCGAAGTGCGAGGCGATGACCTCCCGACCGCACACCTCGACGGCGGCTGGGGCCGCGGGAACCTCGGGCAGCAAGCCGTTGAGGTGCAAGAGCAGCGTCGACTTGCCGGCGCCGTTGGGGCCGATCAGCGCCAGTCGCTCGCCGTCGCTCAGGGTAAACGAGAGGTCGTGCAGGGCAACGGTGCCATCGGGGTAGCAATACTTCAGATTACGCACGGCCAGCATGCTCATCGGTGCCAACCCCTCGCGGCCATGGCCATGTAGACGCGCTCGGCCCGCTCGAGGGTGCGCAGAAACAGGCCGGCGATGACCGTCGCCGATATCCACCAGGCGAGGCCACGTGCCTCGGTGACAGTACGACTGCGACGAGCCCGGCTCATGCGCGTGGCCTCGTCGGCCAACTCGAACAGGTAGCGGTAGGCGAGCGCCAGGGTCGTGACCAGCTGGGCCGGCACCCGCAGGCGTCGGAGAACCGTGACGACCTCGCTGAACCGGGTGGTTGCGGTCAGCAAGAGCATGGTGAGCAGACAGAGATTGCTCTTCACCATCAGGGTCAGGCACAACGCGATGCCGTCGGGGCGGAACAGGGCGAGCAAGGGGATCCCGGCGGCCAACGGTTCGAGGGTGAGCAAACGCCAGGCAAGATGGTGGCAGTTCACGCTGGACACCAGCAAAACGACCAGCAGACCCACGCCGACCAATCCGTAGGTCGCCCACGCACCCGTGGGACTCGCCGCCACGATCACGACCAGCGCGAGCGCGGCGACGATCTTCAGGGTCGGTGGCCCGCGGTGGAGGCAACTCGCGCCCGGTTGATACGGATCACTCAGCACGCGGCGCCTGTTCGGGGGTGACCGGGGCCAGAGCGATGTCGTGTTGTCGGCATCGGGTCATGCCCAGGCCGAAGAGGACCAACAGGGTGAAAGTCGCCAGCAGGCCGGTGAGACCAGCCAGTGCGGTGGCCCAGAACGATGATGTCATACCGGGTATTGCATAATCGGGAATCGGCGAGGAGAACACCGGGTCTGCCGCGCCGCGGTGCTCGAACCCGAGCTCGTTGGCAACCTTCTCGAGCCCGTCGGGCCAGGCGCAGGCAAACGGGGACACGAAGAGGACCAGGCCGATGGCGACGATGACGCCCGCGGCCGTCACCGCCCATTCCCCGGTGCCCTTGGTGGCGGTTGGTGACGCCTCCAACAACGGGGGCCGGGCGCGGCCGATCGCGCCGAGCACCATCGCGGTGATGGCAGCTTCGCCCAGGCCAATGAGCACGTGGATGAAACCCATCGCCGGGAAGACCAGGTGCCACGCCACGATCCCGGAACTCGCCAACTCTCCGGCGCAGAGCAGCGCAGCGGTGACTGTCGAGGCCCACGCAGCGATACCAGCGGCAATCATGTGGCCGCCAATCCCCGTGCCCAGAAGGCGCAAGAGGCCGCGATACAGGCCGTAACCCACGATCGGCGCCGCCAGCGCCATATTCAGGATGTTCGCGCCCAGCGCGGTCACGCCCCCATCGGCGAACAGCAGGCACTGCAGGATCAGTACCGTGGTCATGGCGACGACTGCCGCAGCAGGACCGAGCAAAACCGCACACAACACCCCGCCGATCAGGTGACCGGAGGTGCCGGCCGCCACCGGAAAATTCAACATCTGCGCCGCGAAGACGAATGCCGCCGCACACCCGAGCAACGGGACCTTGCGGTCGGGCAGGACCCGGGTGGTCGTGCGCAGGGCGACCGCGACGCCGCCGAGCGCGAGAACGCCGCAAGTCGCGGCTGTGGGAGCAGTGAGAAAACCGTCGGGAATATGCATTGGGGTTGCCTTTCAGGTGACATTCGTAACACCGCCGCCCGCGCATGTCAACCGCGCTGCCGTACCGATGCGGCGCAGCGCGTGCGGTTCGTGGCGCTGGAACCTCTCAGTTACGGGTGGCGCTGGCGCGTGGCGCCCGGAGGCCGCAACGCGGCCGACCGCGGGCGCCGTGCAACGGCCGACGTGGAACGGGTGTGAGGCTCGCGGGCGGCGTGCAACGACCTGTGCCGCGAGCCGAGCGGGCCGACGTGGAACGGGCGCGTGCCCCCGCTCACTGAGAGTTTACGTGGCGCTGCAATCGAGGTAGCATTGGCGGCCCGTTGCTGATATGTTGACAGGTGACGCCGGGGCAGCGGGGTGGGGTTCGCGGCCCGCGGCGATTCTCGATCGGGTCGGGGAGGTTGGACCATGTTGTGCAACCGCGCCGGGCAGTCGCTGCTCGGCAAGCTGCTCGTGGTCGTGGTCATCGCGGTGGCCTGGTTCTTCAAACCGCACTGGTGGCCGGCCAAGAGTGAACTGACGCCCGAAGCTCGCGCCGAGCACTCGCGCATCGCGCAGGCGTTGCGTGAGATCGAAGAGTTGGTCGTTTTGGTGCGGCGCTCGAACCGCACCGTCATCGCGAAAGAAGACTTCGCCGACATTCTGCGCAGCGATCCGAACCACCCGCGCACGGTCCCGAGTGACCCCTGGAAGAAAAACTACCAGTGCGATCCTGAGAAACGCGTGGTCTTCTCGTGTGGCCCCGACGGCAAACCAGGGACGAAAGACGACATCAAGGTCAGGTTCTGAGCGTTCGTCCCGACGGGCCGCCATTCGTGGCAGCAAACGCCCACTACGCGCGCCCGTGCGCTCGGGTCGTTTGCACCGCCCGAAACTGACGTTTCGGGCCGCCTGCTCGGCTCGTCGCGCGCCATCCCTGGCGCCGAGCCGATCCGGCGCTCCTGCGCACGTCCGTGGCGGCAAACGCCCACTACGCACGTCCTGTGCGGGCGGGTGTGCTGCGTAAATACCCGGTAAGTATTATGTGCTACGTTGCTGTTGCTTGATCTCGTCGTAGCGCGCCTTCAGCAGTTTCATGGCCTGCCACATCTGCCACTTCGGACTGCCCTGCTCGCGCGACGGATAGCGCAACAGATACGACGGGTGGAACAGCGGCAGACACGGGATGCCAAAGATCGAGTCCTGCCACTGACCCAGAATGCGGGTGATGCCCGGCGCCGTTGGTGAAATCAGATACTTGATCGCGGTGTTGCCCAGACAGCCGATCAGCCGCGGTTTGATCAGGTTCAACTGTCGCCGCAGATACACCCCGCACGCCTTCATCTCGTCGAGGGTCGGAGTGCGGTTGTTCGGCGGCCGACACTTGAGAATGTTGCCGATGAACACCTCTTCGCGTGGAATGCCGGTGGCGGTGAGGATCTGATCGAGCAGTTGCCCGGCGCGGCCGACGAACGGCCGGCCCGAGGCGTCTTCGTCGGCGCCCGGCGCCTCGCCAATGAACGCCAGCAGCGCCTGCGGGTTGCCCTCGCCAAACACGATATTGGTGCGGGTGGCGTGCAGGCTGCACCCCTTGCAACTCTCGAGATCGGCCCGGATGCGTGCAAAACTGTCGTCGGCCGGGTCGATCTGGGGTTCGACTGCCACCACCACCGGCGGTTTGCCCGTGGTACCCCCGTTGCCGCCGGGGCCACCGGGGTCACTTGGCCTGCCGTTGCCGGCGCTGCTGTTTGTGCCTGGGGTGCGTGTGATCCCCGTCGTTCCAGGGCGCGTCGGACGCGGTGCGGCCATTGCTCCGCCCTCGCCGGTCGGCGTAGCGCCGGATGCAGGGCGCGCGGCGCCGGTCGTGCCGGCTGTCGGTCGATGCGCATCTGTTGTATTGCTCTTTGGCGCGCCGCCGGCGCGTGGCGTCGGGGTGACGACCGCCGCGGCCGCCGCCGAATGCTCGCGCAGCAGGTCGGCGATCGTGGCGCGCAGTTGTGCCGGGGGTGTCGTTGGTAGGCCGGCCGCCACCGTCGCCGCTGCGGCCGTGGCGGCCAACGGCTCGAGCGCCGGACGGCGTGTGGCCGGGGTCACGGTCTTTCCTGCGGTGGTGCCACCCACCGGCATTCCGGCCGTCGCCAGCGAACCGGCGGCCGGTGGCGCGGCGGCCGGCGATCCGGCGCTGGGGTCCGGTACGAACGCGTAACCGTCGAGCGGCACCAGTGGCGTGGTCACATCGTCACGCCCCGGCAAAGTGAGCAAGCGCACCAGGTCGAGGTCGACCGGCACCTTGCTCTCTTCTTTCTCGCTCTTGGCCGCTTTGGCCGCCTTTGCCATCAATACACCGTATTGCCGATCTCGGCCTCGCTCACACCAGGTTGTGGGCCGCCATGATCTGCGACAACGCCGTCGTTGCCGCCTGGCGCACCTCGCGGCTCTGGTCGCGCTCCGCCGTCTTGAGGGCGACGATGGCCCGGATGTCGTGCAGCAGGCCCAGCGCCTCGGCGGCCGTGCGGCGCACCGCCGCGGTGCGGTCGGCGAGGAGGCCCATCAACGGTTCGATCGTCGTCGCATCGCCGATACGGCCTAGGATCCGGGCGATGTTCTCGCGCAGGTGGTTGTTGCGGTCGTGGGTCAGCTTGATGAGCGCCTTGATCAACTGTGTCTCGCCGATGCGGATGAGAATGTCGGCCGCGTGACGGCGCAGACGCTCGTCCTCGGCCTTCATCGCGTTGATCAGCGTGGCGTAGCCGCGCACCCCGTAGGTGACGATCGCCTCGGCACAGGCCAGGGGCACGATCGGCGAGGGGTCGTCGAGGCGCGACAGCAACGGGATGATCGCCGAAACATCGCCGATGCGGCCCAGTGCGATGGCGGCTTTCTCGCGCACCGCTTCGGCCGGGTCTTCGAGCGACTTGATCAGATGCGGGATGGCGACGCGGTCTTTGCGCAGTCCCAGCATCTCGACCGTGGTCGCCCGCACGACTTCCGATTTGTCGCCAAGCGCCCCGATGAGGATGTCGGGCACGCGGGCGTCGGCCATGCGGGCCAGCGCTTTCACCGCCAGTTGCCGCACTGCCTCGGCCGCATCGCGGGTCGACGCCTGCAAAAACTCGACTGCCGCGGTGTCGGCAAGATCGCCCAACACCGTCGCGGCCTTCGCGCGCACGCCTTCGACCGTGTCTTTCAACGCCTCGATCGCCGGCTGTACCGCGGCTGTCGTGCCGACGGCGCCGATCGCTTCGATGGCGGCGCTGCGCACCTGGTCGATCGGGTCTTTGACCAGTTGCGACAATGTGCGGATGCCGCGCGGGTCTTTGGTCTGACCCAGCACGGTGGCGACGGCGACGCGCACCTTGTCGGTCGGGTGCGAAGCCGACAGCACCAGCTTGTCGACCAGCTTGCGGCTTGGATTGGCGATCAGTTTCTTGGCCAGCAGATCGAGCGGGATCTGGAACTCGGGCTGTTTGAGGATCTCGATGAGCGCGTCGAGGGCCGCATCATGCTTGATGCCGCCCAGCGCCTCGATCACCCACAGCCGCTCGCTCTGCGACCCGGAGGCGAAGAACTGCTCGAGCAACGGCACGGCGCGCTCGTTGCCCAGTTCGGCGAACATCTGCGCGACGTTGAGATTGATGAGCAACTGGATTTGCCCCGCACACTCGAGGATACGCTTGTCGGGAATCCCGGCCAGCTTCTTGTAATCTTTCTCGGTGAGGGTCTCGCGCACGATCTTGATCAGCAGCGCGAAAGCGCGATCATCACCCAGAGATGCCAATACACGGGCAATACTGTATTGCGACCATACATACGGCTCTTTCAGAATCACCGAGATCGGATTCTCGACCGTCAGGTGATGGTCGATCGCCAACAGGCTGTCGGCAACGGTCTTTTTGAGATTGGCGTCGGCATTCTCGAGCACTTTGAGCAACGGGAAGATTGCCTTGATGCTGCCGATGCGGCCCAACACCCGCACCAGTGACGGCAACACCTGTGCCGGTTCGGTCGTCAGCGCCTTGGTCAGCGGTTCGACCGAGTGCTCTTTCAACTCGCACAGGGCCCACTCGGCCTTCTCGATGATGCGCTGGTCTTGCTCGCGCAGACTGTTGACCAGGGGACCGATCGCTTTGGCGCCCTTGATCATGCCCAGCGCTTCGATGGCGGCGAGGCGCACGTCGCGCTCGGAATCGAGCAGGCGCGCCACCAGCGGGTCGATGGCGATCGGGTTGCCGATCTTGCCCAGGCTGTTGGCAGTCGCCATTTTCATGGCCGGCTCGGGGCCTTCGAGATACGGGATCAGATTGCTCGCCGTTGCCTTCTCGGCAATCTCGCCCAGTGCCACGATGGCCTTGAGCTTGAGCGCCGGATCGTCGCGGTCGAGGATCGAGAGCACGAAGCGGCTCGCTTTCGGGCTCTTGATGCGGGCGAACGTGGTCAGCGCCAGTTCGAGCTGCTTGGGGGTGAAGTTCTGGATCAAGCCGAGCAACGGATCGACCGCACGCTCGGACGCGATCTCGCCCAGCGCCCACAACACCTTCTCGCGAATCTCGGGCGAACCGACGGCGAATATGTCGATGAGCGTATCGACGGCGTTGCCGTTCTTGATCATGCCCAGCGCTTCGATGGTGGCCAGGCGCGTGCGCTCGTTGTCTTCCGACAACACCACCAAGAGGTGGTCGCACGCCTCGGGCGAACCCAGTCGCCCCAGTGCCTCGATGGCCTTGAGCCGCACCTCGAAGTGCGGGTCCTTCAACATCGGTAGCAACACCGAGAGCGCCTCGGGGCGGCCGATCGCGCCCAACGACTCGCAGGCGATGAACCGCAGATCGTGGTTGCGGCTGCGCAGGAACGTCGAGACCGCCTTGATCGCGGCCGGTTCGCCGATGCGGCCCAGCGATTGCAGGGCCACGTAGCGCAGGTCGTCGTTGTCTTCCTCGAGCAGTTTGATCAGCGGGTTGACCGCCAACGGATCGCGGATCAGGCCGAGCGAACGGGCGGCGATGAACTTCTGCGTGCTCTCGCCGGTCGCCAGCATCTGGATCAGCGGCTTGGCGGCGTCGGCGGCTTTCAGCGTGCCGAGCGTCTCGGCGGCAATCTCTTGAATGTCGCGCGACTCGTCGCCGAGCAGCTTGATGAAGTCGGGAATGGTGCCGGCATCGGCCAGTTCCTTCAGGCGCACCGCGAGTTCGTAACGGTTGTCGACATCGGTTGTATTGCT
Organism: uncultured bacterium; assembly: GCA_964483805.1. Taxonomy (GTDB): domain Bacteria; phylum Muiribacteriota; class Ozemobacteria; order Ozemobacterales; family Ozemobacteraceae; genus CAZADH01. The sequence goes on along the minus strand of CAZADH010000014.1, from coordinate 18,251 downwards.
CAGAGCAATACGGATCTCGGCCCGCTCGTCATCGGGTGTCTGCGGTTTGGGCGGCGTGGCCTCGACCGGGGCGACCGCGTCGAGCACGTCGTCGTCGCTCAGCTTGATCGTCGGCGGTTCTTCCTCGGGCGGCAGGGTATAGGTCACCGGTTCGTGATCGGCGGTGGCCGCGGCCTTGCGGGGTGGCGGTGGCGTGAACTCGGCCGGCGCCAACTCCTCGCCGATGTCGATGTTGGCCTCGATCGGCTCGATCTCGACGGCGACCGCTGGTGCCCGTGGCGCCGCGCTCGGCTTGGGGGCCGGCGGCGTGCCGCCATCGATGCCGACGATCAGGCTGGCCAGATCGTCGTCGATGTTGCCCACCGCGGGGCTGTCGTCAACGGTGATCGGTTCGGGTTCCGGCTCGGGAATCGGTGCGGGCCGCGGCGTCGCCCTGGTCTCGGTTGCCGTCGGTTTGCGCACCGGAGGCAGCGGGGTCGGGTCGGGGTCGAACGGATCGGCCACATCGAGGATCGGTTCGGGTTCCGGTACAGGCTTCGGTGCCGGCGCCTTGGCCGCCGGCTTGGCCTCGGGGGCCGCCGGTTTCTTGATCATGAACTGATTGAGAATGTCGTCTTCTTCGGCCGGTGGCTCGTGCGCCGCTGCTGCCGCGGCTTTCGCTGGTGTCGACGGCGCCGTGCTGTCGAGATCACCGAAGTCAAATGTATTGCTGCTGGTGGTGTCGGTGGTTGCGTCGATCGAGAACTCGTCGGCGGCAGGAGGCAGCGGCGGGGCGACCGGCTTCGGTGCCGGAGCCGTCACCGCCGGTTTGGCCGCGGGTTTGCTCGCCGGTTTGGCGGCTTCCATGAGATCGAGGTCGAACCCCGTGTCGTCAGCGGCCGGTTGTGCCGGTGTTGGTGCCGGCGCCGGTTTGGCTGCTGCCTTTACGGCCGCGACCGGTGTCGAAACGGTGGCAGCCCGCGCCGGTGGTGCTGCCCGGGTCGGCGTGGGGGGAGCGGCCTTGGTCGCCGGTTGGGGTTCAGCGAAGGTCAGATCGAGCGTGAGGTCATCGGTTGCGGCCGCGGCCGGCTCGACCAGGGGATCGGTCGCCCCCGTCAGGTCGAGTTGCAGGTCGTCGACCGGTTGCGGTGCCGGGGTCGCAGCGCCTGCACTCAGGTCGAGGTCGAGCGCGGTGTCGGCGGCGGGTGCCAGGGTGAGATCGAGTTCGCCGCTGCCGGCCGATGGCGCGGTCTCGAGACTCAGATCGAGGGCATTGCCGTCGGCGGCGTCACCCACCGGCGTGGCTGACAGATCGAGCGTGCCGGCGTCGCCTGCGGTCGTGTCGAGATTCAGGTCGAGCGAATTGTCGGCAAGCGGCGCTGCGGCCGGTGCATCGAGGTTCAAGTCGAGGCCGCCGTCGAGATTCAGCGAGGCATCGGTGCCCGCCGCCGGGGAGGCTCCGCCCGCTCCCGTGGTTGCGGGGGCCGGACCGAGTGCGTCGAGGTTCAAATCGAGACCGAGGGGATCCCGCTCGTCGGGGGTGGCGAGAGATGCGCCGTCAGCGGCAATCGCGCCGCCACAGATGTTGCAGAATTTGTTGTCGGGCTCGTTCTCGAACCCACAGGCTGGACACTGCATCGTGACCTCCACAGGAGCGGGTGAATCTTGGCGCGCCGTCATCGACAGCGCGGGCTGTTGCGGCTGTGGCCGCCAACCCTGACAGTACGTCGGGCATCATACCATAAAGCGCGCGCAACACACTACGGAGAATTCGTCGCGGGGGGCGCGCGCACCCGTGACGACGGTGATCTGCGGCGCGGCCGCTCAGAATGCGTTGTCGAAGGCCTTGTCGAAGGCGTCGCCCGTGCCGCTGCCGATCGTCTCAGAGTCCGATCCGAAACCGAACTCGTCGTCGATACTGTTGTCATACGGTGACGCCGGCTCGCTGGCCAGGAGGGCGCGAACGGCGAGACAACCCGATCCACCGCTTCCGGCAAAGTGTGCGATCGGCAGAACGCTCTCGCGGGGCATCCGCGTCAACCCATCGATCGCCGTGCTGGCCGAGCCGCACCGGGTCTCGATGTGGTAGCGAAAGGCGCTCAGGCCGTCGGCGTTGCCGGCTCCGAGACTCAGTTCGATGCGTGTGGTCGCCGACGCCGTCGCATGTGAGGTGGCGACCGGAGCCCCGAGGCGAACCGTGCCGGCCTGCTGCAGCGTGCCAGCGGAACCGGTCCAGTCGAGGGTGATCTCGGCCGCAGGTTGCGGATGGTCGAGAAGCTCGATCAGCGGCCAGGTGGTCCAACAACGGCCCGACCCACCGTGGCTGATCGTGTTGTTGCCCTCGTCGACGACGATGTTGGCGGCAATGCCGCACGTTGTATTGACAAGATTCAGCGCCGCGGCGGCAGCGCGTGCCGTGCCAAACTGCAGGCGACGACTGGCCGCCAGCGCACGATCGATATGGTCGAGACCGGCCATCGCTTCGGTCGGTCCGACCACGTAGGCATTGCCGAGTTGCCGGGTGCTCAGGTGCTTGACCCGGCAGACCGTCCAGAGCAGGGCCTCCGGATCGTTGTCGCCGCGGCCGATGACCGTGATCGTACCCGATGCCGTGCCGTTGCTGATCAGTTCACGGCCGGTCAGACGCACCATCTTCTCGATGGCGTCTTCGACCGGCTCGCGCACGATGACGACGGGCGCGGTCCGGGTGTTGTCGCTGCCCGGTTCGGTCCGCCCCTGGTCCGGAGTGGGCGCGGCCCCTTGCGGCGTCGCCGTGTCCGTCGGCACCGGTGCCGTCGACGCCGACGCCGGCGCGACCAGGGCGCACGGGGTGAACGTGGCCTGCCAGCGCGCTTTCCAGCTCTGGGTGCCGAAAATGTGCGTGGTCTCGGTGGCCAGTCCGTCGCGCAAGGGCAGGTGCAGCGAAACCGTGCCCGAGGCCTGCGGTTGTTGCGTTTGCCACGCGAGGGTCGCGTGCACGAGCACCTGGCCGTCGTCGTTGACCTGGGCCCGGCCGGTGACCGACAGTTGCAGGGCTCGAGGCCCGGCGCCGGTCTGGGTCAGGGTCCACGGTTCGTGTCCCAGGGTCAGTGCACTGCACGAGGCGATGACGTGCGCCGAGGTGCCGTCGCGCACCGCCACATCGAGGCGGACGAGATGGACTGGCGTGTCGACGACCTCGAAATGCTGACGCGCCAGGCTGAGGTCTTCGGCCGGACCGTAGAGGACGACGGCATTCTCGGCCGGCAGTCCGATCACCCGCACATCACTGCCGACCAGGGGACTGAGGGCCGCGGCCACCGTTGTGGCCGGCCGCCATTGCGGTTGCCGCACGACGAGACGGGGCTTCTCGAAACGTTGCCGCCAGGTGCCCCGGGGGACAACGATCCATACGCCATATTCACGCCGTATTTCTGTATTCGTCACTGTGGCGAGCAACTGCAGGGCTTCTTCGAAATAGGTGCTCTCGCCCGTCGTGAACTTGCCCACTGTGGTGGTCGGGGCGTCGATCACCAGGTCGATGCCGGCGTCGCTGGCAATGGCGGCATAGGCATCTTCGAGGCTCAGGCCGGTTAGTTGCCAGCGGCCGGTATCGGCGGCGCCGGCCAGACCCGGCAGAACCGTGAACGCGAACGCGAGAATGACGTGCCGGGCGGCCCGGAACAACCAGGATGATCGCATGGTTTCAGCTCCTGACGGGGCGGCAAAACCGCCGTTGTAAATACTGGATAAACATCAGCCTGCTCTCCGGTTCGCCTCTCGATCTGGCCGACGGCGGCCAGGGGCGAACCGTGGTCACCATCCGACCGCGCCGGGGCACCGAAGACCTCGAGAAATGCGCGGATGGCTGGCGTTGGCGTGCCGGTGTCAAGGGTCCGCTCGGCGAAAGACCTCGGGGAACGCAGTGGTGAGGCGCTCGCGCAACGACAGGTCGGTGGTCGCCGCCAGGGCCTCGTCGATCAGCGTCGCCGCCGCGGCCTTGCTCAGGGTGGGCAACAACGGCTTGATCTGCGCGAGCGAAGTCGGTTTCATGCTGAACTCGTCGAGGCCCAGGCCGAGCAGGGTGATGAACCCCTCGGGCGTCCCCGCCATCTCGCCACACAATCCGACGGTGATCCCTTCGGCGTGGGCGCCGGCGATCAGCGCCCGCAACAGCCGCACGAACGGCATCGACAGCGGGTCGAGCAGGGGTGCCACCCGATCGTTGGTGCGATCGGCGCCAAAGACGAATTGCATCAGGTCGTTGGTGCCGATGCTGATATACTTTGTATGACGCGCAATCGCATCCATCATGAACAGGGCCGACGGGACCTCGACCATGATGCCCCACTCGGGGGCCCGCGCCGGGCCGACCGCATCGAGCGCCCGCTGCCAGATGTCGGCCAGTTGCGGCAACTCGCCGGGGTGCGACACCATCGGGAAGATCACGCGCAGGCGACCGCCGGCAGAAGCGCTGCGGATCATGGCCCGCAACTGGATCAGCAACAACTCGGGGCGGTGCAGGCTGAAGCGCACCGACCGCCAGCCCATCGCCGGGTTTGCCTCTTTCGGCAACGGCAGATACTTGAGTGGCTTGTCGGACCCGATGTCGAGCGTGCGCAGCACGGCGCTGTCGGGGGCGGCCGCCACGACCTGACGGTAGACCTCTTCTTGAAACGATTCGGTCGGAAAATCGGCCCCTTCCATGAACATGAACTCGCTGCGGAACAAGCCGATGCGCTTGATGCCCAGTCGCGCCAGTTGCGGCAACTCCTCGAGCCGGCTGATGTTGGCTGCGAGCGTGATCGGGGCCTGGTCCGCGGTCTGGGCCGGAATGCCGGCCAGGTCGATGACCGGGCGCGCGGCGGCGCGGGTTGCGGCCTCGCGTTCCTCGGTCGTCGGGTTGAGCACCACCAGGCCCTTGGCGCGGCTGTCGACCAGCAACCAGTTGCCGGTCTCGGCCAGGCGCGACAGGTTCGATAAACCGAACACGGCCGGGATGCCCATCGCACCCGCCAGAATCGCGACATGCGAGGTGGCGCCGCCGGAGTCGAGACAGATGCCGACCAGCTTCGCCCGCGCAAACGCGATCAGTTCAGAGGGAGTCACCTCTTCGCCGACGAGAATGTACGGGTGTGGGCCGACCTCCTGCGACGGCGGCTTGATGCCGAGCAGATGGCGCAACAGCCGCTCGCCGACATCTTTCATGTCGATGGCGCGCTCGCGCAGATAGTCGTCTTTGATGTTCGCGAACATCGTCACGAACTTCTCGACCGCGTCGTAGACCACGGCCTCGGGGTTCAGTTTCTCGGTGCGGATGCGCTTGAGCACCGCCGGCTTGAACATCGGGTCTTCGAGCACGAGCAGGTGCGAGTCAAACAGGGCCGCATACTTGGCCCCGTGCTTGGTGCGCGCCTCGGTTTGCACCGCTTCGATCTCGGTGCGGGTCGTGGTGACCGCCGCCTCGAACCGCGTGACGGCGCCCTCGACCTGCTCGGGCGCCATGGTGAACCGGCGGAAACTGAGCGCTTTCTTGAAAACGTACGCCGGAGCGGTGGCCAGACCTTGGCAACCGGCGATACCGACCAGTTCGAGTCGGCCGACGGCAGCGGTCACTCGGCGGCTTCCTCCCCGAAACGACTCTCGATCAACTCGACGATGGCATTGACCGCCTGCTCCTCGTCGTCGCCTTCGGCGGCGATGGTGACCACGTTGCCCGGGCCGGCCGCCAGCATCATGACGCCGAGAATGCTCTTGGCGTTGACGTCCATGTCGTCTTTGATCAACTGGATCTCGGAGTTGAAACCCCCGGCCAGCTTGACCAACATGGCGGCAGGACGCGCATGCAACCCGAACTTGTTTTTGATCTCGACGTCTTTTCGTTTCATTGCTGCTGTGTGCGGCACCCGCACCGAACCCATCGCCGATGCGGATCCCGATCGGACATTATACCACCAATTCCCCAGCAAGTGTACCCAAAATCGCAACCTATCAGTAAATTGTGTGATTGTGGATAGGGGGCAGACCCTGGGGTCTGTTCCCCACCCACACCATCAAATCAGCACGCCCCAGTGGTGCAGCAACAGGGCGGCGGTCATCAACAAGAATGAAATCATCAGGACATCGACCCGCGCCCGGTAGGCGATGGCGAGGATCCCGACCAGGAGGGTGGCGCCCGCGCTCTGCACCACCTTCTCGCCGAAGTAGAACCACTGGATGGGCAGGGTGCTCAATAAATACGGTGTATGGACACGAACATGGTTGGCGATGAGGAACCCCAGGGTGAGCAAGGTCGCATGACGCAGTTTCTCGCGCACGCGTGGCAGGTCGATGCGACCGACCATGTGGATGACATCGGTGCCTTGGCGGTAGCCGAGAAAGACTCCGTAGAAGCGGCACGCGAAGTGGGGCAGGTTGTAGAGCGCGACGAAGATCAGCGGCGCGAAAAGCACGTTGGTGAAGGCGAACACCAGCGCCACCGCCGCCACGAAGGGGCGCCACGCGTCCCAGAACAACCCGTCGCCGAGCGCGGCGAACGCGGTCATCAGCCCTTCCTTGGTGTCGCGGATGACGTCTTCGTCGATCTCGGCCCGGGCCAGGCGTTCCTCGAGCGACAGCACCACGCCTGCCACCAGCGCCGAAAAATACGGATTGGTGTTGAAATACTCCAGATGCCGCCGATACGCGGCCTTGCGTGCGTCTTCGCCGGTGTGGATGCGGTCGAGGCCGGGGCGCAACGTGAAGAGAAAACCCATGTTCATCATGCCGCGGTAGTTCCACGAAGCCTGCACGAAGAAGCTGCGCCACGCCACGCGCAACAACGTGGTCCGATCGAGCGTCTGCAGGGGGCCGCTGTCAGTGTGCATCGGGGGTACCGCCGTGGTCCGGTTTGGGCTGTGGCCGGTCTGCAGCGGTGTCGCCGGCATGCGGATGTTTGTCGTCGGGCGTTGGTCCGGGTTGGGACCCTGGTTGGTCGGTGCCGACCGGCTTGCCCAGCGGTTCCGGGGCAATGAGCGTGCGGGCGATGCGGGGCAGGGGGCCCAGCTCGCGCAATCCCGCGTGCGGATCGGGCTCGTGCCAGGTCTGCACCGGCGCATCGGGCTCGTTGACCCACAACCCGCGCGGCGCCTGGGCCGCCCGTTGCGCGGCCTGTTTGCCTTCGGCGGTGCCGTGGATCGGGCGCGGCGTCCGGGCCGCGGCCGGTGTGCGTCCGGCCAGTCCTGGCGTGAGCGGCTCCCAGGTGCGGGCGAGATACACGATGAGAATCGGCACCAGCCACCACGCCGACTCGAGCACCAGCGCGAACGTCGCGATGGCGAGGAGCAATACAATCAACTCGCGGTTCGAGTGCACGGTCCGGCTGGCCAACACCGCGAAACCGACGGCCGGCAACAACCCCTGCATGACGATCATCCCCGACAACTGGTTGATGTTGAGCGAGTTGACAAAGAATTTCAGCGGCTCGACCCCGAGCATGGTCACCGCGAAACAGACCAGGGCCGCCTTGGCGAAGGTCAGCGCGCCACCCAGAAAATGCCCCAACGTCAGGGTGTGGATGCGGCCCTGCTCGACGGCCGCCGAGACCCAGCGATCGAGATGGGTGTTCAGCTTGCGGATATACATGTCGAGCGACCGGCCCGCCAGGCCGAGCGGCACCCCGAGCAGCAGCGCCACCGTGTTGCCGACCTCGCGGATGACGTAAGAGTCGCAGCCGATGCCGGCCAGATACCCCAGCGACACCGCGAGCACCGAGGCCAGCGCGGCGTCGGGCGGCACATTCATGCCCAGCGGCAGTTGCTCGATCCAGACCAGTTGCAGCAGACTGCCGACCATCAGACCGATCTGCAGGCCCTGCTCCGGCATGCCGTCGCACAGACCCAGGGTCAGCCCGGCCAGCGGGGCGGCGACGATCGGCTGCGACAGCATGATCTGGAAAGCCGCGGTCGAGTCGAGGTCGACGATGCCACCGACGATCGAGACCAACAGCGAATTGAGCCAGCGTTCGATCATGACTGGGGGGACGCTGACGCAGCCCAGAACTCTGTTTGGGACCGGCAGCCATGGCAGCGAACGCCCGCTGCGCCCATCGTGTGCGGACGACGCATGGTTACAAAGTATTGCGAACTGGGGTGGCGACTCATGCGTTGCTTCACTCGGTCAAATCGGTGAAGGCGCTGACGGCGAGCGACCAGCCCGCGGTCTGGCCAGGATTGAGGGTCAGCGCGCACAGGGCAAGCAGACCGACGCCTTGAATCAATACAATGTGTTGCCCCTCGACCGCCAGTGCCGTCTCGACCGGAAAATGGTGGAACGTCGCCGCCCGGTCGAGGGCCACGCCGATGCTCGGGCCGCCCTCCTCGGTGACCATGGCCCGGCGGACCCCGGTGATCTCACCGCAGGTGGCCGGGTCGAGCCCGCAGACGCCGACGTCGGGGAACGACAGGGTCGTGGGCGCCTCGGGGCGGATGCCGGTCAACGCCAGTTGCAGCGCCACCCCATGCCGGAGTTGCCGGGCCTGACTGCCCGGGTTGGTCAGCGACAGGTCGAGCCGGAAGGCGCGCCCGTGTTTGTCGAAGCGGTAGGTCTTGGTGACAAGCAACGGTGCATCGGCAGCGGCGTCAGGCAACACCAGCCGGCCCGACAGTACCAGTTCGTCTTCGTCGCGCGGACCCTGGCGCCACCGGTGACTGTAACGCAACGGTGGAATCGGGTAGCGCCCGATCGGTTCGGCCTGCGCCGAGAGCCAGCCTGTTGCCGGAAACCACCAGTCGCGGCAGGTGCGCCACGGCCGGGTGCCCGTCGTCGCCGTCGCACTGCTCTGCGCCTCGGGCCACGCGGTCATGCAGCCGACCAGATCGCGGTCGCCGTCCGGCGGTTCCCAGACGACCAGGGTGCCGTCGTCGGCAGGCGCCACCGCAAAAGTCGCCCGGCCCCGGCGCACGATCACCTCGTCGTCGCCGTCGAGGTCGAGATCGAAGGTTTCGTGGGCGGGGGCCGGCGGCGTGCCGGCCGCATGCGCGCCGGCCTCGGCGCGGGCGAGGGCCGCGCGGGCCTGGTGACGCAGCCGTGGGTGGTAGATGCCGGCGAACCAGCCATACCAACCGTGGGCGTCGGTCTGCCCCTGCCACAACAGATCGAGCAACTCAGGGGCCGGAGCAGACAATGTATGCACAACCCGGCTCGCCTGCTGCTGCCGCCGGTAATCGATGCGGGCTTCCGGGTAACGGGCGAGAAACCCGCGGCCCTGCCCGAAGGTGAACGGCAACTCGCGCGCCGTCGGCGGCAACGCCAATCTCATCAACTCAGGATACGCGCCGGCCGGCAGGGTCACGAACCCGCGCGGCGGCATCTGTCGCGCCGCCGTGCCCAGGGTCTCGACCGCAATGTTCGGCCGTTCGCGGCGCAGCATGGCGAGAAACTCGGCCAACCACCCGCCCGCATGCACGAACTCGTAGGTTCCCGGCCACCCGCCCAGTTTCTCGAGATCGTCGGCATGCACCGCCAACGCGCCCGGGCCGACCATCGCGCCCCAGGCCTGCAACATCTCGAAGATCTGCGGCACGGCGGTGAACGGCAACACGTAGCGCCAGTGCTGGCCCGCGGGGAACACCGTCAGCGTCTCGCCCTGATCCTCGGTCAGATACGGCCCGATCAGATCGTTGGGTTGCAGGCCGGCCGCGGTGAACAGATGGTCGTCGAGGACCGTGTAGCGCGCGCCGCTCGCCACCAGGTCGGGCAACAGGGTTTGCTCCCACACCCGTTCGGGAATCCAGACGCCGCGCGGCTCGACGCCAAAGCGGGCCGCGAGCAGCGCCCGATGGGCCGCCAGTTGACCGCAGCGGTCGACCTGCGGAATCAAGGGCAGCAGCGGATGGTGAAACGCTCCGGCGAGAAGCTCGACCTGGCCCTGGTTCACCATGGCGCCGATCAGATCGAGCACGTCGGGAGCGAGCTGCTCCAACCACCGGATCAAGCTGCCCGACACGTGCAGTGTGATCGGGATGTCGGGGAAGCGGGCCAGCGTGACCAGTGCCGGCCGATACGCGGCGTCGACCATGCGTTGCACCGCGACCCGCGTGTTGCCCGGGGGCTGATGCGCGTGGAACACGAGTGCCAGGCGCGTCGCGTGGGTCATTGCGATACGATCAGCGTCCCCAGGCCGCTTCGACGTCTTTCAGACCGTCGTCGACCTTGACCTCGCCGTTGAGCACCCGCAACAGAAACTTGTCGAGCTGCTCGTAGAGCTGAATCTGGCGGGCGTGGGGCTCCGGCGTGCGGTTCTCCATGAGTTGGCACAGGTAGGCGGCGAGAATCGGATGGTTCTTGATGTTGGGCTCGTCGTACAGCGACTTGCGGGCAGGCAACGCGTAGGTGCGCAACGCCATGGTGCGCAACGATTCGGGCTTGTAGAAGTGCTTGAGCAACTGCAGCGCCTCGCGCGGATGTGCCGCCGCCCGCGGAATCACGTAACTCTGCCCGCCGATCGTCGAGTAACACCCCCGCGGCCCTTTCGGCAGTTTCGCCACCCCGAGCTGGTCTTCGTGGCCCTTGAACGCCGGCCCGTTGAGAATGTCGTTGATCGACCACGGCCCGTTCATGATCATCGAGACCGTGCCCGTCTTGAAACTCTCCATCATGACGCTGTAACTCTGTTCGCGCAGATTGACCTGCGGCAACACGCCCTTCTCTTTCAGTTCGATCAGGTAGTTGATCGCCTTGCGGGTCTGGTCGGTGCGCAGCTCGAGTTTGCCCTCGGCGTTGAAATACTGACCACCGAACGAAAACAGGATCGGTTCGAACCACCATGCCGTCGGATTCAGCATCAATCCGAAGCGCCCGGACTCCTTGCGCGTCAGTTTGGCCGCGACCTCGCGCAGTTGATCGAGGTCTTCGGGTGGCGCGAGCTTCGCCTCGTCGAAATGCTTCTTGTTGTACAACAGGGCGAGGCAGTCGACTTCCTGCGGCAGCGCCAGCAGCTCGTCGCCGACGAGCACCACTTCGCGGGCGGCCGGCAGCAGGTCGGCCTTCTCTTCTTTCAGCGGTTCGAGGCCGGTGAGCGGCTGGATCATGTCATCCCGGGCGAAGGCCTTGATCCAGTTGCGGTCGGCGCGCAGGATGTCGGGCACGACTCCGCTCTTGCAGCCCTGTTCGAAGCGGGCGCGCGCCTGCTCGAACGGCACCAGCTCGATATCGACGGTAATATTACGGTTTTGTTCGCAGTACTCGTTGGCCAGCCGCCGCAGGACCTCGTTCTCGCGCTCGGTCATCGTGTTCCAGATGACCAGTCGCGCCGACCCGCTGCTGCCGGACCGGCTGCTCGAGCCGCCACAGCCGCACCCCGTCAGGCCGACGAGGATGGCGACGAGCAGCGTCAGACCGGCCCGGCGTATGGACAACGTATTGATCAAGTTCAGTTCGCCCGTCCGTCGTGCGGCCGGGGTACGCGCGTGGTGTCGCCGTCGCGGAACAGGTGCAACTGGTGGATCGGGAAGCGGGCCGTGACCTGCTGCCCCACCCTGGCTTCGAAGGTCGGGCTCGTGCGCGCCACCAGGTTGTGGCCGTTGTGCACCAGATACAGGTAGGTCTCGGAACCCATCGGCTCGAGCAGATCGACGGTGCACGGCACGTTGACGCACGGCACGTCTTTCTCTTTGCTCGGATCGACGATGATGTGCTCGGGACGCACGCCGAGAACGGCCTTGCTGTCGCCGGCCGAGATCCCGATGAACTCTTCTTTCAGGTTGACCGGCAGCATGTGCTTGCCACTGTCGGTCTTCGCCGGCAACTCGAGACCCTGCGACGTGATGTTCACGGTCATGAAGTTCATCGGCGGCGAGCCGATGAAGCCGGCGACGAACACGTTCGCCGGTCGCGCATAGATGACCGCCGGCGTGTCGTTCTGCTGAATGATGCCGTTGTGCAGGATGACGATGCGGTCGGCCATGGTCATCGCCTCGACCTGGTCGTGCGTCACGTAGACGAACGTGGTCTGCAAGCGCTGGTGCAGCTTCTTGATCTCGGCGCGCATCTGGACGCGCAGCTTGGCATCGAGGTTCGACAACGGTTCGTCCATCAAAAAGACCTTGGGCTCGCGCACGATGGCGCGTCCGAGGGCGACGCGTTGCCGTTGCCCGCCCGAAAGCTGCTTGGGCAGACGATCGAGATAGGTCTCGAGGCCGAGAATGCGGGCCGCTTCTTTGACGCGCTTGTCGATCTCGGTCTTGGCGAAGTTGCGCAACTTGAGGCCGAACGACATATTGTCATACACGTTCATGTGCGGATACAGGGCGTAGTTCTGAAAGACCATCGCGATGTCGCGGTCTTTCGGCGGCAGCGTATTGACCAGGTTTTCGCCGATGTACATTTCGCCGGCGGTGATGTCTTCGAGGCCGGCGATCATGCGCAGCGTCGTGGACTTGCCGCAGCCCGACGGGCCGACCAGCACGACGAACTCCTTGTCGTGGATCTCGAGGTCGATGTCCCGCACGGTCGACTGCGTGGCGCCTTCGTAGGTCTTGTTGATCTTCTTCAGGGTTACCGATGCCATCTGCTCGCCTCTTGTTCTGAAGGATTGGTCACGTCAATACATCTGCAAGCGACACGGGGTCGTTTTGCGGTGTCGGTTGAAATACAGGGTCGAAGCCCAACTCGATCATGCGCATCAATGCCTGGCGGTCGGTGTTGTCGATGTGCAGTGCCTCGAAAATCTCTTCCTTGCCGGAGCGGGCGTGCATCCCCCCGATATTGAGCACCTGCGGGCTCAGCCCCGCCTCGAGGCAGGCCAGCGCGTCGCGCGGCGACATCACCAACACGAGCGATTCTTCCCAGGGGTGCTCGGTCATGGCGGCGATCTCGCCGGTCGCATGACAATGCAACTCGACCCCGTCGGGCACCGACAACGCCATCATTTCTTGGCGGACGGGATCGGCCGCCACCCGGTCGTTGACCACGACGATGTGCGTCGCCTCGAGATGAGGCAACCACCCGACAATCACCTGACCGTGGATCAAGCGATCGTCGACCCGCAGAAACCGCGGTTTCGTGGTCATGGCGTCGGGGCCGGGGTTGCCGCCGGAGCCGCGGGTGCCGTCGCCGGCTTCTTCTTGCGTGCCGCCATGAACTCCTCGAGATCGAGGATCCCTTTCACTGCGGCTTCGCGACTTTTCTGGGCCAGGGCCGGCAGTTGCAGCTTGTCGCGGTGATTCACCGCTTCGATCAGCATCGGCAGATTCACACCGGTCAGCACCTTCACGCCCGGACCTCGGGTGAGTTCGACGCAAACATTGGCCGCACTGCCGCCAAGAATGTCGGTGAGGATGAGACAACCGTCGGCCTTGAACTGGCCTACCGCTTCGGCCACCCGGGCCCGCAAGGTCTCGAGCGAATCACGGGCCGAGAACCCCAGCGCGACCACCGCCGGCTGCGGGCCGACAATGAGTTGCATGGTGGCGAGCAGTTCTTCGCCGAACTTGCCGTGCGCAATGACAATGACGCCGATCACCGGATCAAGCCTCCAGGTAGTGGTTGAGCACCCGGGCGCCGGCGACCTCGAGGTCGACGTTCATGCCCGGAATGCCGAGTTTGCCGTAAATGGCCATGCCCAGATCGGTGCCCTGCACGGTGATGCCGATTTTCAGACCCGCCCCGGCCACCGACAGCAGCGGGGTGTCGAAGCCCCGCATCAACTCTTCGACCAGCTTGGTCAGCCCATGGCGATTGCGTGCCGTTGGCGCCAGCAGGCCGCTGTTCTCGGCCGCCCCGTAGGTGTTCTTCAGGATCTTGCTGCGCAGGTTGTCGCCCATGCCACCGGCCCGGGTGATCACCGCGCGCACCCCTTTGCCCGCCAACCATGACACCAACCCGTTGTCACTGTCGTTGTCGATCATGCAGCACAACAATGCCGCCTTGCCCAGGGCCAGGCGCTGGTCTTGGTACAACAGTTGGTCGAAACCATCGGTCAGCATGCTGTTAAATGGGTACTCTCCGGCCGGCCCGTACACCCGAGCCGGGTCAAAGACCGAGTATAGGTGAGGTCCCCAGGTGAGTCAAGGGCCATCTTGTGTGGTTTTATCCGGTGACATGATACGTATTTCTGCGCAGCAGAAATACGTATCATGTCACCGGATAAAACAAATACATATCATGTCACCAGATAAAACATGTCACCGTATAAAATGTGGGGAAAGAATTTCGTCGGTCGATCAGTCTTTTTTGTCGGGGCGCGCATAGTATATTGCGAAGACGCAAAAACGATGACGAAGGGCAGGCACACGAAAGCAACGTCATGAACGACCTCGACCGCGAGTTACAAGGGCTGGTGCAACGCTGCCGCGCCGGGTTTCGCCCGGCGTTCGCCGAGGTGCTCGAACGGTGTCGCCGGCCGCTGTTTGCCTATCTGTTCCGCATGGCGCGCAACCACGAACTGGCCGAAGACATGCTGCAAGAGACGTTCATCGCGATGCACGCCGGGTTACCGACCTACGATGCGTCCCGGCGGTTCATGCCCTGGGCCTTTGCCATCGCGCGCAACAAGTATCTCGAGTGGCGGCGGCGCGAAGAGAAGGTGGTTCGCCTGGTGCCGCGGGCGGCGGCCAAAGGCAGCGCTGAGCGCCCAGGGGAGAGCCCCGATCCGCTCGATACCGTGCCCTCGCCGGTCGACCACGCCGCGGCGACGATCGTTCGCCTCGATGTGGCCCGGGTCCTCTCGGAGTTGTCGGAACCGATCCGCGAGGCGTTTGTGCTCAAACATTTCAACGGGCTGCGTTTCGCCGAGGTGGCCGAAATCCAGGAGATCCCCGAATCGACCGCCAAATCGCGGGTTGCCTTTGCCATCCGCAAACTCGAGGAGGCCCTGTCGCGATGAAGCCACGCCAGCACGACTGCCTGAACGACGAGCAGTTACTTACATTGTATTACGATGAGACCGACGCCGCCGGTTCGGCCGCCGAACGGGTCCATCTGGCCGGTTGCGCCACCTGTGCCGCGGCGTTGCGTGCTCTGACGGAAACCCTGGGTGCCGTCGCCGATCCGCTGCCCGACGGTGGCGCACGGGCGATGCGGGCGACCCTGTCCATGCTCGGCCTGGCCGCCTCCGGCCCGGCCAGCCCGGTGGCCGGTGATCCCGAAGTGATGACCCTCGACGAGGTCGTCGCCTGGTTGCGCCTCGACCGTTCGGCGATTCCGGCGCTGCTCGCCGGCTTACCGCACTTCACGATTGCCGGCCAGATCCGGGTGCGGCGCGCCGCATTGCTCGCGTTCGTCGAAAAGCTCGAAGGCCAATCCACCCTGGCGCGGGGCGCCGGGTTGACCGGAATGTCGCTGCGGCAAGGCATGCTCTGATCCCCGCCGTTGCGGCTCGGGCCTGATCACCCTGTGCCGTCCGGCTCCCCCACATCAATGCAAACACCGACAGGAGGTTGGTTATGATGCCGAATCCTCTCAAGAAGCTCGAACTGTTCACGCGCAAACTCGGTCATCTGCTCGGCTCCGGCGTGCCGCTGGTGGTCTCGCTCGATATCATCGCGGCCGAGACGGCCGAACCCGAGTTCGTCACGGTAATACGAAATATTGCCGGCATGATTCGCGGTGGCCAGCGGTTCTCCGACGGGCTGGCTGCCCACGCCGGGGTGTTCTCGGCGTCGTACGTCGGCATGGCCAAAGCCGGCGAAAACGCGGGCACGCTCGATCACATGCTGGTCAAGATCGCCGACGGGCTGCGCGATGGGCTGGTGGCGCCGGGTGACGGCGACCTGTCGGCCCCCGCTCTCGCCGACGACCGGTCCGAGGAGTTGGTCATGGAACTGCTGCGGGCCGCCACGGTCGAGAAGGCGTCCGATCTGCACCTGGTGCCGCTCATCGATGGAGTGCTCGTGCAGCATCGTGTCGATGGCTGCTTGCGCGAGGTGCGGCAACTGGAACGCAATCTCGGACGGCCGCTGGTCGCGCGCCTCAAGGGCATGGCCCAGTGCGACGTTGGCGAAACCCGCCTGCCGCAAGACGGGCGCATCGTTCTCGATATCGATGGCACTCAGTACGACCTGCGCGTCGGTTTCGCGCCGACACCGCTGGGCGAGAAGATCACCGTGCGCATCATCAACCGCGAGACGATCACGCTCGATCCGGCGCGGCTCGTGCCCGATGCGCACGACCGGGCCTGGTTCGACGAGATCGCCCGGTTGTCGCACGGTTTGGTGATCTTCTCGGGGCCGACCGGGTCGGGCAAGACCTCGACGGTCTACTCCGTTCTCGACACCATTCGCCAACGATCGGGGGCCGCCATTGCCACGGTCGAAGACCCGGTCGAACTGTTCATTCGCGGTGCCATGCAGATTCGCACCATGCCCTGGATCGGCCTCGATTTCCCGGCGGCGATCAACACGGTGCTGCGGCACGATCCCGATGTCGTCTATATCAGCGAAATTCGCGACGGCGATGTTCTCGGGCAGGCGGTCAAAATCGCGGTAACCGGCCATCTCACGTTCGCCTGCATGCACGGCGCCGATGTGCTCGATACCTGGCGTCGCCTGCTCGCGGCTCCGGTGGCTGGGCATCTGCTGGCGTCGGCGATGAGCGCGGTGGTCAACCAGGTCCTCGTGCGCCGGGTCTGCCAGCACTGCGCCCGGCCGGCCGGTGACGCCACGACGGCCGACGATCGCCGGGTGTTCAATCTGCGCAAGACCGACCTGGCGAAATTGCGGGCCGGCGAGGGTTGCGACCAGTGCAACCACAGCGGCTACCGCGGTCGCGTCGCCATCTACGCGTGTCATCGGCCCAGCCGCGCTTTCAAAGACACCCTCATCGGCAAGGACATGGCGAAAGTGACCGAAGCCCTGGCGCGCGAGAAGTTCCGCACCCTGCGCGAGGCGGCCCGCGAGCTGTTGCTGGCCGGCACGACCACGTTGGCCGAGATCTGCCGCGTCATGCAACCGGACGAGTGATACCGCCGGGGAGCGCCCGTTGCCGCCCATTACCACCCTTGTGTTGCCCTCGTGACCCCCGTTATCATGGCATCGGCTCGGCTGCCGTTGTTTTGTGCCCGGGCCAATTGCGGCGGGGCAGGGGAGGCCATCGATGGTGCAGAGCAGCGGGCGCGGATTATTCATTGCGGCAGTCGTGGCCGTCGCACTGGTGTGTGGTTCGCCGGTGCAGGCCAAGCGCATCGCCAACCCGAAAGGACCGTGGCCACCGCCGGCGCCGCGTGGCGTGCCGTTGTCCGAGCCGGTGCCGGTCGCCGCTGAGTTGACCGGACCGGGCAGCGGCGGCGATGCCGGCAGCGCTGCGGCCAACCCGACGGGCGGCAAGGTCGTGGGCGGCAACGGCAAGCCCTTCATCTGGCAACCCGGAACCTATAAATACAAAGTAATCAAAGGCCTGGCGAACCTGCGCGAGACCACCGAAATCGGGTGGGCGATCCCACCGGCGTGGCAAGCCGGGAGCTGTGCGGGTCCGTCGGCGCAGGGCAGCGGGGCGCTGCGGCCGCTGCTGGCCCGTGGCGGCGACTGGAGCACCGGGGTGTCCGACACCTTTGACAGCGGGTGGGGCAACTATCGCTTTCCGTTTGGTCTCTACGCCACCCACCTGGCCTCGGGCAATTTCAACGCCGGGGCACACGTCAATACATTGCATGGCGCGCAGTATCCGGCCGAAGTGCCGTTTTTCAAGGTCGTCGAAGAGTCGCCGACGCAGTGGCGCGTCTTTATGGACTTCTGGGTCGACGGCAACTTCGACGATCTCGAAATGACCCTCGAGTGTGTCACGCCGGTCGCTCCGGCGGCCACGCCCGGGCGCCAGTCCGACCCCGACATCGATCCGGACCCGGCGCCGTCGCCGCGGTAATGCCCAGCCCCCTGGGTTCCTGATTCCCGAGGGTCAGTGTTCCCGGTTCGTCTCGTCGGCCGCGTCGGGCGGCGCGAACAGTTCGCGAAACACCGCTTCGATCCGGCGCAAACGGTGATTGACGGCCGATTTGGTCAGCGGCGGGCGGCACCGCTGCCCGAGTTGGTCGAGCGTGTCGAGCGGGTGTTCGACGCGCAGGCGGGCGATGGCGCGCAGGGCGTCCGAGAGCGCGTCGTCGGCGTCGGCGTGGTCGAGCACCGTCCGAATCCGCTCGATCTGGCGCTCGCTGGCCTGCACCTGCTTGTGCAGATTGGCGGTGTCGCAATTGACCTGCCGGTTCACCTGCCCCGCCAGGTCGCGTGTCGCCAGAAGATCGGCCAACCGGTTCGCCTCTTCGGCCAGGCCGACGGCGAGCAGCCAGCGGTGCAGGCTTTGGCGGTCCTTCAAATAGAACACGG